>DASZRK010000055.1 GCA_035549195.1 bacterium | reverse complement strand
GTCGTACATGTTCATGTTCACGCCGCAATTCCCCAAGGAAACGGAATTGGACGTCTGCTGGTTATAGGCCGTCGTCTGCTCCGTCACCGTGAACGACGTCTCCGACGGACAATAGCTCGTCGACGTGTAATTGATGGCGGCCGCTTGAAGGGCTCCGACGGAGCCCAAGGAACCCAACAGGACCAAAAGGGGGATCCGGGTTAACCCTTTAAATGAATGGATGGAAAAATTCCTCAAGTGAACCTCAGATCAAAGAATGGCCCGTTCGGACCTTTCGGCAGCAAAAAAGCCCTTTTACCATGTTTTGGCAATTTTCATTCCTGAAATCCCAGGAACGCTTTATCGATAAAAACAGCTTTTGGCGGAAGTTACGCTAAAAAGAAGAGGTCAAAAACAGCTCATTCCTCGAATTTCTAACAATAACCGTAGGTTTTCTTACAACATCCGAAACATTCTCAAAATAGTTCAATTACCCTGGGCCGGCTCCTCTTCCAAAGCTTCTGACCCATTGCCCTGGATTCCTTCCACCCCCTTGAGCTTCCTTTCGATGGTCCGGGTCTTTTTGGCGGCATCCTCGATGGTATGACTGGCTTCCTGGAGCTTTTTTTGGGTCTTTTCCAGGATACCGGCGAAAAGGCCGAATTCCTTCTTCACGGTCCCCAGGAGGGCCCAAACCTCGCTCGTCCTTTTCTCGATGGCCAGGGTCCGGAAACCGAGCTGGAGGCTGTTCAGGATGGCGGTCAGGGTGGTGGGCCCGGTCACCACGATCCGATGGTCCCTTTGGAGTTCTTCGACCAGACCGGGTTGACGCAGGACCTCCGCATAAAGCCCTTCTGTCGGAAGGAAAAGGATCCCGAAATCGGTGGTCGCGGGAGGATCCAGGTATTTTTCCTTGATGGCCCGGGCCTCGCTCTTGAGCCGATTCACGAGGTTCTTGGCCATTTCCTCCGCCTGGGCCCCGTCCCCCTTCTCCAGGGCGGCCATCAGGCGCTGATGGTCCTCCACGGGGAATTTGGCATCGATCGGCAACAGGACCTCATCATCCTGCTCCCCACGGCCCGGCAACCGAATGGCGAACTCGACCCGGTCCCCGCTGTCCTTCTTGGTCTGCACATTCTTGGCATATTGGGCCGGGGAAAGCACCTGGGAAAGCAACGCCTCCAACTGCACCTCACCCCAGGTCCCGCGGGTTTTGACGTTGGTCAGGACGGCCTTCAGGTCCCCCACGCTGGAAGCCAGGCTCTGCATCTCGCCCAGGCCCTGATGGACCCGCTCCAACCGGTCGCTGACCTGGCGGAAGGACTCGGTCAGCCGTTTTTCCAGGGTGGACTGCAGTTTCTCGTCCACCACCATCCGCATCTCGTCCAGCTTCTTGGCATTCTCCTCCTGGAGTCCGTTCAGCAGCCTCTCCAAGGTCAGGCGGATGGACTCGAGCTTCTCTTCGTTGACCCGGACGATGTTCTGGAACTGCTGGCCCATCTCGTCCCGGGCGGCCCTTTCACGGTTCCCCGTTTCCTCCCGGCCGCGCGCCATCTCATCTTTCAAGACCTTCTCCAAGCGTTCCAGGTCCCGGGCCAGGGATCCCAAACCCTTCTCGAGTTCCCGCCCCTGGGGATCCGAGCCGCCTTTGCGCCCCAAAAAGAACAGGACCAACAAGGCCATGCTCAGGACGAGGTTCGCAATGATGAAGACCTGCATGGGGAGCGCTCCTTTTCGTGGTCCTTCTTTATAGACCCCTTTGCGGAGCCGCGCAATCTTCCCAGATACCGCCCAAAAAGTATTTTTACCCCTTTATTCCAGGGGTCCACCCCTTAAAATGCAGAGGTTTTCCCAAAGGAGCCCGCTGGAATGCCTGTGATCGATCCCTTCAAAAAGTACAACCCCATCCCTCTGTCACGCCACCGGCGCACCAAGCTTCCCTCTTTCCGGACCACCATCCTCTTCTTGGCCCTATTCATCGTCCTTCTGGCCTCCAAGACCAGCTTGATGAACCAGGTCAACTACCTCAAAGGGTTGAAATACTGGCATAACGGCAACCTGGAGCTCTCCCGTATGGAGTTCAACAAGGTCCTGAGCCGCACTCCCGGGGATGCCAAGGCGGTGGATGGCCTGGGCCTGGTGGAAATGAAGGCCGGGAACCTGGAAAAGGCCAAGGAACTCTACGACCAAGCCATGCGGATGGGACTCACCTACAGCAAGAAGTTCAACCACACCAAGACGGGGCAATCCTTCATCGACGAGGGCAAGTACAACGTGGCCGAATTGGAGCTCCAACACGCCCTCGAGCTACAGCCCTCCAACCCCGAGATCTATGTGGCGCTCGGGACGGTGGATCGGGCCCTGGGGCAGGTCGGCAAGGCGGTGAAATATTTCGAGACCGCGGTCAATTACGAGCCCAAGAACAAGGAATACCAATCCTTGCTGGAAAAATCCCGGGAGGAGCGTGACCGGGGCTCCATCTACTATATATTCGACCGCAATGGGGTGCCCTTGGCCCTGCAATGGACGAAGAACGGGGAACGGGGCTATCCCATGGGCCCGGAATTCGCCCAATTGATCGGCTACCTGGACCAACAGGCCGCCGATAACCGCGGTTCCATGGGCCTTGAGAAGGTCTATCAGTCCTATTTCCCCGGGAACAAGCTTTATCTCACCATCGACAGCCGCATCCAACGGGTCCTCTCCCGGGCCATGGGCTGGCAAAAGGGCTCCATTGTGGCCCTGGATCCCCGGACCGGGGAGATCCTGGGCTGCATCTCCCAGCCGACCTTCACCCCCGAGAAGGTCCACAGCCAATGGTGGACCTATATCTCCAACAAGAACAATCCCCTCAAGAACCGGGCCTTCGAGAGCCTCTATGAACCCGGCTCGATCATCAAGATCATCAGTTCGGCCGCGGCCGTGGAAAAGGACATCAACCTTTCCAATGTCTTCCCCTTCTACTGCCGTGGCCGGATGGTCATCGACGGAAAGGATTTCATGGATTGGCAAAAGCATAAGGAGATCCGCTCCCTAGAGGAGGCCTTCGATACCTCCTGTAACATCGGCTATGCCCGTTTAGGGCTCGCCCTGGGCGAGGACACCCTTTTGGAATTCAACAACCGCTTCGGGTTCAACTCCGTCCCCAAGACCTTGGAGCTTCCCGTGGTGGCCAGCACCTGCCCCAAATTGGGCCTGACCCGCTACGAGTTGGCCGAGACCGCCACCGGGCTGGGCCCCGCCTTCCGCATCACGCCCCTGAACGCGGCCATGATCGTGTCGGCCATCGCCAACGATGGGGTCCTGATGTCCCCTTACCTGACCGAAAAGCTCACCAACATCGACGGGAAGATCCTCGAGCAGCATAAGCCGGTGATCTACAAGAACACCATCAGCCGGCCTACGGCACAGTTCCTGACCACCATGATGGTCAACGATGTGGAGCGGGGCATCGGGGTCAAGGCCCGGGTCAAGGGGCTCAAGATCGCCGGCAAGACCGGGACCTCCGGGAGCCGCGACCCGAACTTTCACGCCTGGTTCATCTGTTTCGCGCCCATCGAGAACCCCAAGATCGCCCTGGCCATCGTTGCGGAGAATGGGGGGACCGGCAAGGATGTGGCGGCCCCCATCGCCAAAAAAGTCTTCGATGGCATCCAGGAGTTCATGGACCTGAACTCCAACACCCCCCCAAGGTGACCCGATGCTCGAATCCTTGAAACTCATTGTCAGCACACTGATGGGGATCCTGGGGGGATATTTCATGTACCGGGGAAAAAAGATCCAGAACGTACAGATGATCCTTTGGGGCGGGGCCCTGATCGTCCTGTCCTATCTCATCTTCAGCGGCGGGAACGACGAAGAGGCGGCCAAGACCGCCTTGAAGGGCCTGGGGATCTCGGTCACCCCGACCCTGCAGACCCCTTAGGGGATCTCCAGCTTCTTGGGATAGACCGTCAAGTTCCGGTGCCCTTTGGGCGTGACCACCAAAAGGTCCTCGATGCGGACCGCTCCCACTCCGGGATAATAGAGACCCGGTTCCACCGTCACCACTTCCCCCGGTCTGAGCACGTGGTCGCTCGCATTGACCCGCGGTGGTTCATGCACGTCCAACCCCAGGCCATGGCCGGTCCCATGGAAGAAACCCACCATGGTCCCCTTGCGCTTTTCCGTCCGGTAACCCCGCGATTCCATATCCTTCTGGATCGCCTGGTGGACCTCCCGCCCATTCACGCCCGGGGCCACCTTCTTGATCCCCAATTCCTGGGCGTGGCGGACCGCCTCGTATTGGCGTTTCAATTGCGGGGAGGCCTTCCCCTTCACGAAGGTCCGGGTGATATCGGCGTAATAAAAGGTGTCAGCGGACCTCGGGAACACGTCCACGATCAGGGATTGGTGGGCCCAGACCGGTCCCGTCCCTTCCTGGTGCGGGTCGCAGCCCTGGTTTCCACTGGCCACGATGGTGTGACTGCCGATGCAGTTGTTCTCCATCATGGAGACGTTCAGGACCTTCTTGAGCAGTTCGGAAGTGACCAAGGTCCCCCGGTAGGACAAGCGTTTGCCCACGATCCGGGAGCGCCGCAAAAGGTCCTCGAGCTTGTGGATGGCGGCCTCCGTGTGGCGCAGGGAGCGGGTGATCATCCGCACTTCCTCCTCGCTCTTGAGGACCCTCTGTTCGAAGAAGGGGTCGGCCTTCGGGACGACCTGGATGCCCCTTTGCCGCAGGGCGTCGGCCAGTCCCAGGTTGAAGTTGTCCGGCACCGTGACCTTCCGCACCCCCCGGGACTTGAGGAAGTGGGCCGAAACGTCGGCGACGCCCGGGCGTTCGATCCCCTGGCCTTTGGCCGCCATCTGGGCCTCCGAGTAGGACAGGACCTCGTCCACCTGGGCCTGTTTTTGGGCCCGGCCCAGCTCCAGGTCGCTCATGAGGATGATGTCCTTGTTCCCGATACGGAAATAAGGGAACGGGTCGGGCACCGAGAACTTCACCGCGTAATAGAGGTTCGAGTCGTGCTCACTGGCGGCATAGATCATGAGGGCCCCGGAGCCGGGGCGCGACGCCCTTCGGGGCATCAGAAGTAGTACCGGGAGCCGAGGTTGCCGTAAACGTAGAAGGCGGTCGCGCCGCTATTGAACCAAAGCTCGGGGACCACCTGCACATAGATGTCCACCGGAACGTTCTCCTGGTTGAACAGGTAGTCGATGCCCACCAGGCCCCGGGCCCCGAGGGTGACCGTGTTCTGGAAATTCACGTCCCCGCCCACCCCCAGGTAGAACGGCAGCATCCCCTTGGATGGCTTGATGAGCGAGTAATCGTGCCAAAGGTAATCCAGTTGCAGGAGGGCGGTCCCATTCCCCAGCTTCAGGGCCGGCTGGAACGAATTCTCCCGGTCGATCCAGATCATCCCCACCGGTCCCCAGACCCCGGGGTCCCCGACCTCCAGCCCCAATCCAAAGTTACCGCCGCCCAGGATGGGGGACTCCCCGGCTTCGGCCCAACTCGACAGTCCCATCGCAACGATCAATCCCAAAAAAAGAACGGACTTTTTCATTCCACGCTCCTTAAGATTCAAACGCTGTTGCGCAAACTCTTCAGTTTCGACTTTGCGACCAGGATCTCGCGCATCTCGCGGATCTTTCCCGTCAACTTATCCTGCGGGATCTCCCAATAGGCTTCCTGGATCTCCAGCGAGGCGGGCGCCTCGAACTTGGCGCTTTCCGTGTCCACGAAAAGCACCTCCGGGATCCCCAAGCCCTCCTGGTAATCCTTGGCCATTTCCCGGAAATACTCGCCCTTGTCCTGGAACTTCCGCAGGCGATAGACCAAGGCCCCCACGGGTTTCCCTCCCTCGGAGACCTCATGGACGAAATGGACCTCCAGGTCCATGTCCCGGACCACCAGACGGTCCTGTGGAAAATAGCTGCCTACGAACTCGATGAGCAATGGAAGGTCCCTTCCAAATACCTCTGTTGGGCCTCCTGGTAGGCCTGAAGACGTTCCTCCATCTCCTTTTCGGTCAGTTCCGGTCCTTCACCTTGGTCGTGGGAATGGTCGTGCGGATGATGGGCGTGGTCGTGGGCCATGGGTTTCCTTGGTGATTTTGACGGGATTTTAAACAACCCCCTGCGAACTATCCATCCCAGGGAACGAAAAAGAAGCCCTCTTGATGTAGCGGGCGCCGCCCGGCTCCAAGACGCTCTCGAAGAGGACCAATCCGTCCATGGGAAAGGTCCCTATCAGGCGGTCCTTTTCCCTTTCCAGGTAACGAAGGGCGGGCCCGGCCTCTTTTCTTTCCCGGATCCGTCCCAAGGTCACGTGAGCCTTGAAAGCGGCCGGTTTTTCGCCCGAAGCCTGCTCGGTCCCGATGGACCGCTGGACATCCGACGCCAGGGCTTCCAGGACCCCCGCACTCCCGCCGACGTCGGCGAAGAGGACTTTCGGCGATCGCTTGTCCGGGAAGGCACCCCATCCCTCGATGGATAGTCGGAAGGGACGGTACCGGGCCGACAGTTCCGACAGGGAACGGATCAACCCGGGGATCTTTTCTTCGGGGGTGGGACCCAGGAAAAAAAGGGTCAGGTGCAGTTGATCCGTTCGGGTCCATTTGACCGCCGGGGTCGGTGGCGCGCCCTCCAAAAGGGCCGTCAAGGGGATCAGGACTCCCCCCGTTACGGGGACCGCCACGAAAAGCCGGGGAGACCCCAAGGTCAATCCCGGTAAGGAAGCCCCAGGCAATAACGGCGCAGGATCTCCAAGGCCGCCTGGCTGGTGCGCTTCTTGACGATACTCCGGTCCCCTGTGAACCGGAACTCGAAGGATTGGGCACCTTGGTCATCGGCCAAGGCGATGTGGACCAAGCCGACCGGTTTTTCAGCGCTCCCTCCCCCGGGACCGGCGATACCTGTCGTGGAAAGGGCTAGGTCGCTTCCCGCGGCTTTCCGGGCGCCCAACGCCAGGGCTTCCGCCACTTCCCGGCTCACGGCCCCCTTTTTCTCGATCAAAGAAGCGCTCACCCCCAGGGCCTGCTCCTTGGCCCGGTTGCTATAGACCACGTAACCGCGCAGGAAATAGGTGGAGCTTCCCGGGACCTGGGTGATCCGATGGGAAATCAAGCCGCCGCTGCAGGATTCGGCCGTGGCCAAGGTCATGTTCCGGGTGGTCAACATCCGCCCCACGATGGTCTCCAGGTCATCCTTGTCCCAGCCATAGATGAAATTGGGCAAGCGGGTGGTCAGGTTCTTTCCCAGCGCCTCGATCAGAAGATCGGCCTTGGCCTCATTCTCCTCCTTGGCCGTCAGGCGAATATCCACCCCTTCCCAATGGGCCAAGACCCCGATGGTGGGATTGGTCGAACCCTCGAAGAGGTCCCTGATCTTCTCGTTCAAGGCCGATTCGTCGATCCCCGTGGTGCGGAAAACCCGGGATTTGATGATGGACCCCGTGGGCCCCAGCCCCTTGAGGAAGGGTTTCAAGGTCTCCTCGAACATGGCCTTCATCTCGAAAGGCACACCCGGCAGGCAGGCCAAATGGGCCTTCCCGACCTTCACGATGAACCCCGGCGCCGTGCCGTTGGCATTGGGGATGACCGTGGCCCCCTGGGGCAGGAAAGCCTGGTTCAGGTTCGCTTTGGGAAAAGGCTTTCCGGGGCGGAACCGGGCGAAACGTTCCTCGATGGCCTTGGCCAGATGGTCATGGAAGACCAGTTGCTTGCCCGCCAACCGGGCGGCGACCTTGCGGGTCACGTCATCCACCGTGGGGCCGAGCCCGCCGGTCGCGATCACGATGGGGCCCCTCTCACAGGCCAGCTTGAGGGCCGCCTCCAGGCGCTTTTCATTGTCCCCGACCGCTTGGAACCCGAAGACATCGATGCCCATCAAGGCCAATTCCCGGGCGATCCAGCCCGAATTGGTGTCCGTGTTCTGGCCCAAAAGGAGTTCGGTCCCGATGGCGACGATCTCAGCGTTCAAGGAAGGCCCCCGTGGGAATCCATCATTGGATCCAATAGATGGTCCAAAGGCCGATCTGGACCCAAAGCCGGGCATAAAGTCCCGCCATCAGGTCATCGGCCATGATGCCCCATCCTCCGGGAAGCTTCTCCAAACGCCGGATCGGGAAGGGCTTCCAGATGTCGAAAAGACGGAACAGGATGAAAGCCATGACCACATAGGGCCAAGCCTTGGGGATGGCCAGCATCGCAATCCCCATCCCCAGGACCTCGTCGATGACGGCGGAGGAAGGGTCCGGGTCCTTCAGGCCCTTGGAGTAGCCGTCGCAGGCCAGGACCCCGACGAAGAAGATGCCGGCCAATAAGCCTCCCAGGACCCAAGGAGTTTCGATCAAAGGGTAGAAAAGGATGGCCGCCACCAGGGACGCCCAGGTCCCGGGAGCCTTCGGAAGTTTTCCGACCCCCAGGAAGGTCGCGATCCAGAAATAGAGGTAGTTCATCGCTTGGGACCGCCCAGGATGTGCCGGTTCTTGTAGAAGTAATCCACGCCCGAGATGATGGACATGACCGTCGCGTAGAACATCAGCCAATAGGGACCGTACCACACGAACTTGTCCAGGAACTCCCCCCATCCGCCCAGGCGCAGGATGAACTGGTCCCAGGTCCCCTGGTAGGCCTCCACGGTGGACTGGGCGCAGACGATGGCCAGGATGACCGAGATGGCCACGATCTGGGAAACGGTCTTGTGCTTCCCGGCCCGGCTGGCGGCCAGGATGATGTTCTGGGTCTGGGCCACCTGGCGGAACCCCGTGATGAGGAATTCCCTCCCCACCATGATCACCACCATCCAGGCCGGGACCAGGTCCAGGGCCACGAAGGAAACGAAGACCGAAACGATGAGCACCTTGTCCGCAAAGGGGTCCAAGAGGGCCCCAAAGTCGGTCTTGAGGTTGTATTTTCGGGCGTAATAGCCGTCCAGGTAGTCGCTGATGGCCCCCCAGGCAAAAAGAAGGCCCGCCGCCCACTTGGCCCAGACTTCCTCCCGGAAGATCAGGATCAGGTAGAGGGGCGTGACGCCGATCCGCGATAACGTCAGGATGTTGGCGATGTTCCAACGCGAGGCTCGGTTTTGGGGTTTCGGTCGGCTCAATCCGCCCTCCGGGGCACCGGAAAAGGTCCAAGTCGGACAGCTCTCTTTAAACCGCTCTGGCCACCAGGTCTTGGTTAAGGGTATGGGTGATCTCGACCTCGACCCATTGGCCCGGTTCGGGGGCTTTCAATCCCTCGATCAGGACCACTCCGTCCACTTCCGGGGCCTGGTACTTCGTGCGGCCCTGCACTTCCCCGTCGGCGCCTACGCTTTCGACCACCGCCAGGAGTTTCTCGCCGACCCATTTCCCATGGGCCTTTTCGGCGATGGATTCCTGAAGGCGATAGGCCTCCGCCAAACGGGCCTTTTTGATCCCTTCGGTCACCTGGCCCGGCATGATCCCCGCCGGCGTGTTCTCCTCTTGGGAATAAGCGAAGAACCCGGCGTAATCCAATTGGGCCTTCTTGAGGAAATCCATGAGTTGGTCGAAATCCTCGCCCGTCTCCCCCGGGAACCCCACGATGAAGGTGGAACGGAGGGAGGCTTTCGGCACCCTTTGGCGGATACGGTCCAACATCCGCTCCAGCAGGGCCCGGTCCCCGATCCGTTGCATGGACTTGAGGATCCGGTCGCTGGCGTGCTGGAGGGGCACATCGAAATAAGGGGCGATGTTGCCATGGGCGGCCATGACATCGAGCATCTCGTCGGTCACCCGGCTGGGATATAGATAATGGAGGCGGACCCAATCCAGGCCCTTCACTCCCGCGAGTTTTTCCAGCAACTGGGCGATCTTGGGCTTCCCATAGCGGTCCGCGCCATACCAGGTGCTGTCCTGGGCCACCAGGCAGATCTCCCGGATCCCCTGGGAGGCCAAGTTCCCGGCCTCCTGCTCGATATCCTCGATGGAGCGGCTGCGGTAGTGTCCCCGGATCTTGGGGATGATGCAGAAGGTGCAGGGCAGATCGCACCCCTCCGAGATCTTCACATAGGCGAAATGGCCCGGGGTGGAGAGCAAGCGGGGCGAGGATGCGTCATAAACATAGGTGGCCTCGGAAAGCGACTCGGGAAGCATGGGCTTCGGCGCATCGACCGTCGTTTTCGACTTGCCGGCGATCTGCCTGGAAACGTCCTCCACGTCGTTCAGGCCGAAAAGGATGTCGATCTCGGGAAGTTCCTTCTTGAGTTCGTCCCCATAGCGGTGGGCCAGGCACCCCCCCACCACGAGGGACTTCAGCTTGCCGGTCTTGCGGAGCTTGGCGACCCCCAGGATGGTATCGATGGACTCCTTCTTGGAGGCTTCGATGAAGCCGCAGGTATTGACGATGACCACCTCCGCTTGGGCGGGGTCCTTGACGAGGGAATAATGGTCCTGGGCGAGCTTCCCCAGCATCACCTCGGAATCCACGGTGTTCTTGGGACAGCCCAAACTGATGACCGCGACGGTCTTGGTGGGGCCGGATGTTTTGGGAGCGGAAGGGGCCATAGGGTGGCTTACTGTAGCACAGGGGCTTTTAAAAGCGAACCTGGGTCGCCGTTTCGATGCTTTCCGTAATGACCTTGATCAACCGCTTCAGGTCGGTTTCGGATATGGCCAAAGGCGGCATCAGGACGATGACATTCCCCAAGGGCCGCAGGAGCACCCCTCGCTTCTTGGCTTCGGCGCAAACGCGATGACCCATCTTCAAGGCATATGGGTACGGGATTCCCTTCTTCTTGTCCTTCACCAGCTCGATGCCACCCATCAGCCCCCTCAATCGGACCTCGCCCACATGGGGATGATCCTCCAGGGACGCCACCCAGTCCTGGAGCAGCCCGGCCTTTCGCGCCACGGAAGCCATGAAGCCTTTGCGCTCATAAAGGCCCACGTTCGCCAAGGCCGCCGCGCAACCCAACTGGTTCCCCGTGAAGGTATGGCCATGATAGAAGGTCCGTCCCGACTCGAATTTGCCGAGGAACGCCCGGTAGACCTTTTCCGAGGTCAGGGTCGCCGCCACCGGCAAGTAACCTCCGGTCAGGTTCTTGGCCAGGCAAAGGATATCGGGCCGGACATTCTCCTGGTCGCAGGCGAACATCGTTCCCGTGCGTCCAAAGCCGGTCGCCACCTCGTCCAGGATCAGGAGCACGTCATGGCGGTCGCAAAGACGGCGGATGGCCTTCAGGTAACCCCAGGGATGGAGCAGCATCCCTCCCGCCCCTTCGATGAGCGGCTCCATATGGACCGCCGCCAACCGGGACCCATATTTCCGGAAAACGCCTTCCGCTTCCCGGACACAATCCTTCAACCAATCCTCGTTCGAAACGTGGCGGCTCGGGTATTCATGGGGACTTTTGACCTTGAGCGTCTTAAAAAGGAGCGGTCCAAAGATGCCATGGAAAAGGTCGATCCCTCCCAGGCTGACCGACCCCACCGTGTCCCCGTGATAGCCCTCTCGAACCGTCAGGAACAGGTCCTTTTTTGAACGGCGTCCCGTCCGCCCCGGACCAGCGGGGGTCGGACGGGCCTGTTGCCAGTACTGGAAAGCCATCTTCATGGCGATCTCGTTGGCCTCGGAACCGGAATCGGAATAGAAGACCCGGGTCAGTCCCCTGGGCGCCATTTGAACGAGTTTTTCCGCCAGCAGGATGGCCGGCTCGTTGGAAGCGCCGAGCAGGGTGGAGTGGGCTATTTTTTTTAGTTGGCGTTGGATGGCCCGGTCGATGACAGGCACTTGGTGACCATGGACGTTGCACCAGAGGGATGAGACGCCGTCCAGGTATCGCCTTCCCTTGGCATCGTAAAGATAAGTTCCTTTGCCCCGGGTGAGGATGGTGATATCCGGGTCCCTTTCCCATTCCTGTTGCTGGGTAAAGGGATGCCAGAGGTATTTTTTATCTTTTCGGGAAAGTGTTCGGTGGTCCATTTTTCCGTCATTGCGAGGAGTGCCGCCGAATAGGCGGTCGTTCACGGCGAAGCGAACTCAGTTTAAATGACCATCCCGATCTTGCTCAAATCTTTAGCCAAGCGATCCAGATCGTTCTCGTAGATCTTGTTATATCGAAGCGGCCCATGGACCGGGGCGCCAAGGAGTTGCCGCAAGGCCTGGACATTGGTTTTTTCCGAAAGTTCCTTTCCTTTATACCCATTGACCACCACTCCCAAGACCTTCACCTTACGTTCCCTCAACGCTTCCACCGTCAAAAGGGTGTGATTCAAGGTCCCCAACCCCGCGCGGGCCACGACCAAAGCCGGGATCTTCCACTTCACCAGCCAGTCAATGGCCAGGAAATCCTTCGTAATGGGGACCAATACCCCGCCGATGCCTTCCACGATCAAGAATTCATATTTCATCTTGGCTTGGCGGTAGGCCGCTTCGATCCTCTTAAGATCGGCTTTTCCTTCCTTCCAGGAAGCCGTATAGGGAGCCAAGGGTTGTTTGAAATGGACCGGAACGATCTCGGGATAGGCGGATTTGGGAAGCCTGGCCGCTTTCCGCAGAAGAAGACCGTCCTCACTGGGGTCACCACCCGAGGCAATGGGCTTCATCACGCCCACCTTCACACCTCGGTTGGCCAGCATCCGGGCCAATCCCGCCGCAACGAGGGTTTTGCCCACACCCGTGTCCGTCCCTACGACGAATAGTTGTTTCATAAGGGTCTCATCATAGCTTCCGGAAGGCATCCAAAAGCTTTTCGATATCGGCATCCGTATGGGCCGCCGAGACCGACAAACGAAGACGGGCCGTCCCCTTGGGGACCGTGGGCGGACGGATGGCGACCACGAGAATGCCTTCCTCCACTAGCTTGGCCGACATCTTCACCGCTTCTTCGTTCTCCCCCACCACGATGGGCAGGATGGGTCCCGCGCCCCGGGGAATGTCAAAGCCCAAGGCCCGTAACCCCTCCCGGATACGCTTCCCATTTTCCCAGAGCTTTTCCACTCGCTGGGGTTCCTGTTGAAGGACCTCCAAGGCTCCTAAGGAAGCCCCGCAGGACGCCGGGGGAAGACCGGTCGTATAAATGAAGGTCCTCGCCTTGTTCAACAGATATTCAATGAGGATCTTGGGACCACCAACGAACCCGCCCACGCTCCCCAAAGCCTTGCTATAGGTCCCCACCACCGCATCCGGTTGGTATTTCAGCGGGAAATGATGGACGATCCCCTGTCCACCGGGCCCCAGGACCCCCGTCCCATGGGCGTCATCCACCATCACCATGGCATCCTGCTCATGGGCCAGGTCCATGACCTTCTTCAAGGGGACCAAGTCCCCGTCCATGCTGAAAAGACCATCGGTAACGATGAGCCGTCGGCGGAAACCGGCGGTTTTTCCCAGTTGCTTCTTCAGGTCGTCCAGGTTCAGGTGCTCATAGACCATGAACTTGGCCTTGGTCATGCGGCAAGCATCGATGAGGCTGGCGTGGTTCAGGCGGTCACAAAGGATGGCGTCCTCTTCCCCTACCAGGGCGGAGACCGCCGCCAAGTTCGCCATATAGCCCGTCGGAAAGGCCAGGCACGCTTCGGTCCCCTTGAACAAGGCCGTGATCTCCTCCAACTGCATGTGGACCGGGAAGTGTCCGGACACCAAACGGGAAGCCTGGGCGCCGGCGCCATATCGCAAAAGGGCCTTCTGCGCCCGCTCCAAGACCTTGGGATGGTCCGCCAGCCCCAGATAATTGTTCGTGCAAAAGAGGGTCACGTCCTTATGGTCCACCGAAGCGCGCATCCCTCCCAGGGGGTCGACCACCCTTAGGCGGCGCAGGAGTCCCTGGTGGTCCAGGACATGCAGTTCCTCATGCATTTCATCGAGCCAATTCATCGATTATCACTCTCCAAAGTTAAGCAGTAATCGCGGAAACCTGCCGCCCGCCAAAAGCGGACCCCCGGCCCGTTATCGACCAACACATCCATCCGAAGGAGGGGGTACTTTTTCCAGACCGTCTTCCGAAGAACCCTCAAGGCCCGCAACCCCAATCCTTTCCTCCGGTGTGCGGGCTCGATATAGAACTGACGGATATAAAGGAATTCCTTTTCCTTGCGGTAAATGCAATATCCAAGCGCAGACCCGGCTTCTTCAAAAACACACCCCTTATATTCGCCCCGAAGCCACCCCCGCATTCGGCGGTTCAATTGAGCGGCATTCATGGAATTACGATGCCCCGAGTCCCGGATGAGACGGCGATTCATCAAAGCCAGCAATGAACTGTCCTCGAGTTGTGCCGTTCTTATTTTCACCGAAAACCTTTCAGGCCCTGGAAAAGATCACAGCCCCCAATTGCCCCCCGAACCCATAAGAAAGGGACATGACATGGTCCAATTTCTCTTCCACGCCCCCTTTGGGAACATGGCGCAAATGGCATTCAGGGTCCGGGTCCTGGAGGTTCCTCGTATCGGGCACCCGTCCCTTTTCCAGCACCATGGCGGCCAGGACCGCCTCCACGCTGCCCGCCGCGCCCAAGAGATGGCCCGTGGCCCCTTTGGTGGAACTGACCCAAGGGCCGTCCTCCCCAAAAACCCGTTTCAAGGCCCGGCTTTCGACCAGGTCGTTCAAACGCGTCCCCGTGCCATGGGCATTGATATAGCCTATATCGGAGGGTTGGAGGCCCGCCCGATCCAAGGCGCGCAGGACCAAGGGAATGATGGTATCCCCTTTGGGTTCCATTTCCAGCATCCCATGGGCGTCGGCGCCCAAGGCCCATCCCGAAAGCCTGGCCAGCACTTTCGCCTTCCTTTTCCTCGCCGTCCGCTCCCTTTCCAGGACCAGCATGGCGGCGCCTTCGCCCATGCGGAAACCATCCCTGGCCCTATCGAAGGGCGCCGGCCCCTCATCCCTGCGGCTCAGGACCCCCATGTTCTGGAAACCTGCGTAGATCAGGGGGTGGATGGAGGATTCGGTCGTCCCGGTCAGGACCGCGTCGCAGTCCCCGTCCTCCAAAAGACGCGCGCCCATGGCGATGCTCCCGATCCCCGTGGAACAGGCCGAGGTCACGGACAGGGAAGGTCCGGCGAAACCGAACCTTTCCCTCAGGAGCTTGCCGCTGGCATGGGGAAAAAAGTCGCTGAGGAAATCCCATTCGGGAGGCGGGTCCCCTGCGGCGGCCAGGAGGCTGAGGACTCCCCCTTTGCTCGAGGAAAAAGTGGTCGCGATACGTCCCGGCGCGACTTTGTAGAGACCCGCCATCTTCCAGGCTTCCTCCGAACAAACATAGGCAAGTTTCAGGGAACGATCCCGGGACAGCAGCTTGTCAGGCGTCCATCCTTCGATGGCATAGGCCGCCTTGGGCTCCTCGAAGGCGTCCCACTCGCCGCCCTTCAAACGACGGTAGGGTTTCTCCTCGGACCAAAGACCCTCCCAAGTCCTCTGGGAATCGGGCCCCAAGGGGGTCACCGCGCCCCATCCCGTCACCACGATGGGTTCGGGCATCAAAGCCAGCCGGGCAGGCGGGAATCCAGGTTGAAGACCTGGCCCGAGATGTTCTTCGTCCCCGCAAGCCAGGTCACGAACTCCGCCACCTCGCCCAGGTCCGCCGTTCGCCCCAAAAGGTGCCGCTGGCGGATGGCCTCCTCGGCCTCCGGGGAAAGGTTGTCCGCGATCCGGGTCTTGTGGAAACCCGGAAAGACCACGTTGGCCCGCAGGTTCCTTCCCCCATATTCCTGGGCCAGGCTCCGGGCAAAACCCAGCATGCCCGCTTTGGCCGCCGTATAGGCCCCCTGGCCGATATTGCCGGTGGTCGCCACGATGGAGGAAATGAAGATGAAGTGGCCGTCCTTCTGTTTGAGCATGGGCTTCAAGGCGGCTTGGGTCATCAGGTAGGCCCCCTTGAGATGGACATCCATGGTGGCCTTCCATTCGGTTTCTTCCACGTTCAGAAGGCGGGCGTTCCAGGTGGCCCCGGCATTGTGAAGGACGCAATCCAGGCGGCCCCAACGTTCCAGGGCGCCGGCGACCCAGGCCCGGACCTCGGCTTCCTTTCCCATGTCGGCCTTGACGACCTGGAAATCGCCCCCCAGGGCGGTGAATTCCACGGCCGCCGCTTGGGCGGAAACCTCATCCGAATGGTAGCAGGTCGAGAGGGCCCAGCCCTTCCGGAGGAAAGCGCGGGCGATGGCGAGTCCGATGCCCCTGGTCCCGCCGCTGATCAGAAGGGTCTTCAAAGGAGCCTCCAGGAACGCCCGAGGAAAGGCTTAATCCGCCGCGTCCATCACGTCCGAGACCCATCCCGCCATGGAAAAGAGCGCGATGACCACCAGGAGGAACCCGACCAAGAGGGGCAAAAGGACCCAGAACACGAAACCGATCAGGAGGCAGTTCCGGCCGATGCGCCGGACCTCCTTTTCGTCCCGGTCGTAAAGGAAAAGGGCCACCAGGATCCCGGCGAAGGGCACGCAGAAAGAGAGCAGGTACCAGACCAGCCGGTATTCGGTGATCGATCCTCCCGCCGAGGGAACAGGCGCGGGGGGCCGGGTCGAAGCGCGGCGGGCCCGGGGGCTCATTGGAAGACCTTGAACATGAAAAGGGTGAAGACCACCAACACCAGGACCAGGGATAGGGGAAAAAGGACCAAAACGCCCGCGGTCCAACGGGAGCATTTCAGGCTTTTCTCCAGTCCCAGGACCTGGAAAAGGAAGGTCGCCAGCGCCAACCACTTCCCGACCCCGAAACCGATGCCGACGAAAAGGAACCCGCCCAGCGAATAGGCCACCACGGAGCGGGTCTCCGTGAAGGGGACCTTCTCCCCCAGCAGGAAAGCGCAAAGCCGCAGGAAACCGTCCCAAAGATAGATCCAGGCGTTCACGAGGAAGGGCAAGGCCAGGAACATGACCAGGGTCACCAGGACCACGTTCATCCAGGAGCTCCCGGAAAGGATCTCCACCAGCCCCAGCTCCAGCGCGATGGCCAGGCCCGTCAGGTTGGCGAAACGGAACGCCTCCTTCTCGTTCAAGCGTTCCGGGGAACGGGCGAAAAATCCGGAAGGATCGAGCCAAAGGGAGCGCATGTCTTGGAAATAACGTTGGATCATGGGGCTAGAGTGTAACACAGGCCCCAAAGGGGCCGAAGGGACCCGAAATAAAAAAAGCCCGGAGGGGTCGCCTCCGGGCCCATGCGGAACTTCATTCCTCCTCCAAACGCTCCAAGGCCTCTTCCCAGGCTTCGTCCATGGAAACGACCTCCCCCTCGTCCACCACCTCGTTCAGGAGCTTGCGCAGGCGTTGGGCCTGGCTCTCATCCAGCTCGTTCTCCCGGAGGACCTCCCGCACGTCCTCCAGGGTCATGTTCTCCAGGAGCTCCTCGGCCTCGTTCTGGAAGAGCCGGCGGCGCTCGATCGTGTCCACGGACTCGCCGTCCTCGTCATCATCGTCGGAATCGTCCTCGTCCTCTTTTTCCTCTTCCTCCGCCTGGTCCAGGTCGATGGTGTCATCGTCGTCGTCATCCTCTTCATCATCCTCATCGTCCTCGACCTGATCGTCATCATCCTCCAGATCGTCCTCGACGAGATCTTCGTCATCCTCATGACCACGCTTACGGGGCAAGGGGATCCTCCTGTGGAAAATTCACTTGGGATACTGATACTTTGACTTCGGGGTCCTGTCAAGGGACTGGCCTTTTCGCCTTCCCTAAATTTACCGTGGTGTTCGCTCTCGCGTCCCGGCCCCGGAGGACCGTCAGATCTGGCGCCGCAGGTTCTCCCAGGTGTTCCGGTCCACCAGGTCCACGTTCGAGAAACGGGCCAAGGCCCGGGCCTCCTGGCCGATGGCCGTCGTCACCATCAACAAGCCCCGGTCGCAGAACTCCGCCTTCATCACATGGCTCATCTCGCTGACGAACTCCGGGGAAACGGTCTCGCTCGCCTGGAATTGCTTGGCCATCACGCAGAACTTGCCCCCGACCACCGGGTGGGGATATTGGGCCACGGCCACGACGGACCCTCCCGGCTGGCGCCGGATCTTCTCCACGCGGAACCCCATGCTTTTCAAGAAAAGGTCCGTTTCCTTCTCGAAGCTCAAGAGGGGCATCCGGGACAGGTCCTGGACCACCCCCTTCTCATCCACGATCCGGAAGGTCCAGCGTCCGTCATAGGGCGGGCCCGCGACGAGTTCCTCCAACCGGGCCCCGTCCACCAGGTCCACCGCCATCTTCCGGGTGATGTTGCGGGCCTCCTCGGTATAGCGCCCGGTCACGATATAGATGCCTCGTTTGCACGCCTCCTCGCGGGTGACTTCGTCCAGTTCCCGGATGAGGTCGGCGTGCACCGGAGCGGTCTCCGGATATTGGCGGGCCAGGACCAGGAAACTGCCCCCCACCACCGGATGGGCGAAATCCACCTGGATCTGGAGCGTCCCGCCGGGCACCTTCTTCACCTTTTGGACCGCGAAGCTCATTTTGGCCAGGACGCCGAGGACCAGGTCCTGGAATTGGGACAGGGACAGCGCGCTCATTTCCTTCCCCCGGGTCGTCTCCTGGATGACCTCGGGCTCGGCGATCTCCTTGGGCTTCTCCCACCCGTCATCGGCCTTGGCCTTGGGCGCCTCATAACGCACGTTCAACCTGGGCGCGTTCTCCTTGATCCTTTCCAGGACCCGGGCCTGCTTGCTTTCCTCCTGGGGGATGGACTTGACCTCCATACCGTCGTTGTAGCGTAGGTCAAAGGAGGTCAGGGCCTTGAAGGGGGCCGTTTTCTTGCCCCGGGCGTGGAGGAAGACGTCCCGCTGGGCCTTCACGCTCAGGACCGATCCCTCGTAATACTTGGCCTTACCGCTGATGAAGTTCATTTGGGCGTCCACGATGACCGCGGGAATGTTCTCGGCCAGGTCGAAAGCGGCCCCGAGAAGGTCCAAGGTATCCTGGAAGAGGGCGTCGCGAAAAAGGTTGTAGTTCTTCCCCACGTCACCGCCCAGTTCGGTGTTGAACCGCCGGGCCAGGAACAGGATCCGCGGGATGTTGTCCACCACGTGGCAGGTCTTCACCTCGAGGTCGGGCCGTGTTTCCTTGAGGAAGTAGCGGAATATCTCCTCGAAGTTCCCCATGGCCCCCTTGCGCAGGTAGTCCCGTTTCTCCTCCATGCGGTGACGGTCCCGGCGGGTTTGCTGGGCCGACTCGATCTTCTTTTGGGAGCTATGGCCCATCCATTTGAAGAGGACCGCCAGGAAGAGAAGGGTGGCGAAGATCCCCGCCAAGGTGGCTTCCACCGGGTTCTCCAGGCAATAGGCCCAGGCCTGGTCGAAGAACCCGCGGATGATCCCATAAATGAAGGAATTGAAAAGGATGACGCCCAGGAAGATCCCCAGGGCCCCGACGATGGCCCCGCCGAAGGTCGCCTCCTGTTCGGTGTGGCCCTGCGCCAAGAGGTGCGCCTTGGTCCCCTGGGCTCCGGGGACCTTCATCAACCGTTCGGTCCAGAAAGACAGATCCAATGTCCGCCTCCGCCCTTGTTGGGGATGGTTTTCCCGACGCCAGGCATGGTAAATTCCACCCACCCCGGAGGCAAGCATGGATTATCTGCGCCGTCTTGAAAATATCATGACCCGGCTCCGATCCAGGAACGGCTGCCCCTGGGACCGCCGCCAGACCCACCGCACCCTGAAACCTTACCTATTGGAAGAGGCCCACGAGGTCCTGGACGCCATCGACATGGACGATCCCAAGGCCCTCCAGGAAGAACTGGGGGACCTCTTGTTGCAGGTCGTCTTCCACGCCCAAATGGCCAAGGAAAAGGGCCGTTTCGACCTCCAGGAGGTGGCCAAGGGTATCGGCGACAAGCTCATCCGCCGCCATCCCCACGTCTTCGGGAAATCCAGCCGCAGGATCTCCGACATCAACCGTAAATGGGAAGAATTGAAACGGCAGGAAAAACCCGAGCGGAGATCGGCCTTGGACGGCCTCCCCAAGTCCCTCCCGTCCCTGCTGAGGACCCAGCGGATGTTCGAGAAGATCAACAAGGGGCAAAAAGCAACGGATAAGAAGGACCTGGAAAAACAGGCGGCCAAGGCCTGGCAGGGCCTGCAAAAGAGCCTCAAGGCCGGAAGACGGGGAAAAGAAAGGGCCGCCGGTGAATTCCTGCTCGCCTTTACCCGCCTGGCCCAAGCGGAGGGCGTCCATGCCGAGATGGCCCTTCAACGGGCCTCCGCCTCGTTCGAACGTTCCTTCCGGAAGTCGGAAGAACCGACCCGGCGCTAGGGTCCCTCAACGGATGTTGCGCATCAAAAAACGCCACAGGACCCATCCCCCGATCCACATCGCCAAAAGGACCAGCCCGTAGGAAATGCGCCAATCCACCCCATGGGTCCATTGGCTGAACTCGGACATGCCCCCGATCCCCGCTACCAGGTTCAGGGGAAGGAAAACGATGCTGATGACGGTCAGGTTCTTCAGCAAGGTGTTCATGTTGTTGTTGATGATGCTGGCCCGGGTATCCATCAGGCCGGAGAGGACGTTCGAATAGATCTCCGCCTGTTTGCAACATTGATGATGCTCGATCATCACATCCTCCATCACCGCCAATTCGGAACGGCTGAAACCGCACTTTTCACCGTCCTTATGCAGTTTCGCCAGGACGGCCGCGTTGGCCTCCAGGGCATCCAGGTAATAGATGAGGTTCTCGCCCAGGGTGAACATCTGCAGGAGGTATTGGTTGCCCATGGAAGCGTTCAATTTGGCCTGGATCTCCGACGTCAGCATCTTGATGGCCTTCAGGTGACCCAGGAAATGGTGGATGGTGTGCTGGAGGATGCGCAGCATCACGTCCGGGAGCGAGGCGACCCCCTGGAACTCCTTCTCGGCGAAGGGGACGACCCCCTCGGCCAGGATGACGGTCAGGCTTTCTTTCTGGAGAAAAAGCCCGATCGAGGAGACCTCGAGCTTGAACTGTTCGGCGAAGGAGGTGTTGTTGGGCCTCTTCCAGACAACAAAAAGCCCGTCCCTGAGGATCTCCAGGCGGGAGATCTCGTCCGGATCCAGCCCCGATTCCAACACATGCCGGTCACAATGGAGGAGTTGCAGCAGTTCCTCCCGCTCCGCCTCGTCGGGGATGGTATAGACCGTGATGTTGGATCCGTCCGCATCCCCGCCTTGGACGGTCCCATCCTTCATCCGGAAATGTTCTTTCATGGTCCCTCCATCGGGAACGGCAGGTATTCTTCCCGGAACCGGGGATAAGGGTCTGTTAAAAGGATGAAAATTCCAGGCGGGTCACTCCTGGGAGAACCCCACTTGATAAAGCCGCTTCTCAGGGAGGGCCAGGGCGGTCAAGCGGTTGCCATAGACGCAACCCGTGTCCAGGTTGATCCGGTCGCGGGCTAGGTCCACTTCCTGGATGGGCGTGTGCCCATGGACAATGAGCTTCGGGGTGGGCCGAGGGTCTTGGATGAACTTGCGGCGGATCCACAGGAGATCGTCCGGATCCTGAGCGTCCAAGGGATTATCCAGGTTGATCCCCGCGTGGCAAAAGAAGGCTTCCGGGCGGTCCAGGGTCAGGGGGAGCGCGTTCAGGAACTCCACATGGGTGTGGGGAATGTAGGATTGGAGCAGGATATGGGCTCCCTCGCCCCGGACCTCGTCCAGCTTTTCCTTCGGCACGTAGGATTGCAGGGTCGCATGGCCGCCGTTCAAGAGCCAATTGGCCGCCGCGAGCGGATTGGGCGTCCCCAGCCAATCCAGGAGCATTTGCTCATGGTTCCCCCGAAGGAAATGCCATCCGGGCTTTTGGTTCTGCAGGAGGAAATCCAGGACGCCCTTGCTGTCGAGGCCCCGGTCGATATAGTCGCCCAGGAAGACGACCTCATCCCCTTCCTTCAGGGGCAGTTGGGCCACCAGCTCCTTCAAGGCCTTCAGGCAACCATGGATGTCACCGATCGCGTAGATCACGGAAGCTCCTTTTCGCCGTCCAGTTTAAGCTCTTTTCCGTTCCCGGGCGCGTATTTCCGCGGACTTCTCCCCGGGGAACAGCCAGAGGATCCCCATGTGGGAGAACCCGAGGACCAACACCGCCAGGCGAAGGCCCAACTCCCCGAAGTGGGCTTGGCCCAGGTAGAGCCCGACCAGGCTCAGCAGGCGGCCGACGGCCAAAGGCACTTCACGGACGGCCAGGTATTCGATCCGGTGCTTTTTTCCCTCCTTCGCCCTCTCAAGGATGTTGAAGGAAAAGGCCCCGAAGACCACTTGGAGCCAGGTGCCGCCGATCATGGCCAGGATGGCGTAAAGGAAGAGGGTGAAATAGGCGACCTTGAGGGCCAGCCCCACGGAAGCGAAACCCAAAAGCAACGACGAGACCCAAAGTCCTTGCCGCCGGTTCTCGGCCTTGGCCCAAAGGGACAATCCATAAGAGGTGAGGACGCCCAGGAGGTTGGCAAAGGTGCTGTAGCCCCCCACCACCGCCTCGTTCTTGGAGACCTGGTAAACGAGCAGAGGTACCAGAAACCAGAAGGCCCCGTTCCTCAAACCCAGGAAGACCTGCGACCACATGAGGCGTTTCCAGTCCCCTGTATTGGGCATGGTCAGGATCCGCCAGAAGTCGAACCCTTTCCCCGTGGGATGGGCCTTGAATTGGAAACTCTTGAAGAAAAGCACTAAATAAAGGGCCAGGGCGATGGCGAAGACAAAGTAATAACCGATCAAGGAGCTTCCGCCGGGCCTGGCGGGGTTGCCGAAGGAAACGATCAGCCAACCCGAGATCTGCGGGGCCAGGATGCAAAGGACCGAAGTGAAGAAGGTCGTCAGCGAAAGGAAATAATCCCGCGTCCTCTCGCTCGTTTCCTCCAGGGTCAGGGAATGCTCTCCCAGGAAATAGAACCCGATCCCCGTGCCCGCCAGGGTCCCCAAGAGAAAGGGATGATCGGCGGCGTTCTCCCGGAGGATCAGGGTGGCGCCATAAACGGTCGCGCTGAAGAAAAAGCCCAGTTGATAGGAGGTCAGGTTCCCCCAGCGCTTGGAAAGGTGTCCGCCCACCCAGAAGGCCGGGACGATCACCAGGAATTGGGCCAGGTAGAAGAACACCGGCACCTGAAGGTCATGGTCCTTCTTGAAGAGAAAGACCGTCAGGAAGACGCTCGAAAGGGTGTAATTGAAGTCGTAGAGGCTGAACATCCAGGCCAGGGTCTTTTCCCGGTGGGAAAGGGGCCGGCGGACACCCAGGTAACGGTGCAGGAACTTGTAAACATAGGCGAAAAAGAGGTCGAACATGGTTCTCCTTATATAAAAAAAGAGCGGGGCTTTCGCCCCGCCCCGATCGCTTCCGAACGAATTTCTTGGGACTTATTTGCCGAACAATCCTTTTAATTTATTGCCGATATCGTTGAGCACGGGCTTCGCCGCGTCGCCAACGGCCTTTTTGGCCTCCTGGGCCGCATGGTCCCCGACGTTCTTCTTCAGCCGGTCCCAGTCATAGGCGTAATTGTTCTGTTTGACCGGCCCGGTGAACTTGAAATCGATGGGGATGTTCCCGTTCCCGTCCGCGAACCAATCCACGTTCTTGACCAGCCCCCTCACTTCCCCCGGGAGTCCGGCCAGGACCGCGTCCGAATTCAGGAAGTCCTTCTTCACATCGGCCTGGACCGTCATGTCGGGGGCATAGACCATCTCCGCCACGTTGATGCCGCCCCTTTCCCGGACCGCGCCCACCTTCCCGTTCGTATCCGCCGTGTAAGTGAAGACCTTGTTCTTCATCACCAGGACACCCTTGATCTGATCGAAGGCGATCTCGTTGCTCGAGTCCTTGAAGTACTTGTTGATGGCCTTGACCAGGGCAAGGTCCTTGACCTTGGCGTGGTCGAGCGTATAGCTCCCGTTCCCCAGGGCCGAGGCGATCATCTGGTCGCCGCCGAATCCCCTTCCCGAACCGGCATAGGACAGGTTGAGGTTTCCCAGGAGCTTGTCCTTATAGTCGGTGAAGTCCTTGGTGGTCACATAGGCGTCGATGCTGGCATCGATGGCTTTCTGGGCGCTCACATCCTTCAGGACGAATCCGTACGTATAACCATCGTTGACGTAGTTCCAAGTGACCCCCGCGGCTCCCGTCCCGTCAAAGGATTTGAAGGTCGCCTTGGGCACCCGGAGGACCTGCCCGTTCAGGTAGATCGGCCCCGTGATGTCCTCCAAATAGGGTTCTTGTTTCGGCAGGATGATCCCGACCCCCTTCAAGGACACCAGCCCGTTCACCTTCAGGGACTCGGGCTTTCCCAGGACCTGGGAAAAATCGATGTCCATGGCCCCCGAACCGTTCACGGTGGTGTTCTTCAATTTCGGGAACATCCCCGGCAGCCCCTGGAAAGGCAAGGACTTGGAATGGACCGAGCCGGAATAAAGCCCATTGCTTTGGTAATGGAAGGAACCGTTCACATCCCAATCCTGGTAATGGATCTTGAACGAAGGGATGTCATAGATCCCCTGGGCCATGCGGTTCAAGCTCTTGAACTCCACCTTGCAGGTGGTCTTGTCGGTCTTGATGAAATAGTCCTTGAACTGGATCGCCAGGCTCGAGCCATCGGCGGACCCGTCCAATTCCAAACCGGCCTTGGTGTTCCCTTCCAAGTGGAAATCGACCCGGGCGGGTCCCTTTAAGACCAGGCCCTGGGGCATCTTGGCCAGGTTCCGGGGGATGAGATCCACCAATTTCAGGCTGTCGAGACTGGCGTCCCCATCCAATTTGGGGGCGATACCATCCCCATAGGACAGGTCGCCCTTCACCTGGAAGCTGTGGGAGTCGTTCAAGATCCCTTCGATGTCCATGTCCTTGATCATCGAACTGGCCATCAAGAACCGGTAGGTCCCCTTGAGCGAGAACTGATACTTCTGGTTATTGGCTTCCACCGGGGTGCTCATGGTGAAATTGGACTTTCCACCGACCATCGAGATGTTCTCGATATGGAGGTTCAGATCGCTCAAAAGGTACTTTTGAGGCGGGTTCACGGAGCGGTCCAGGTAGGTCATCTTCCCGTGCACGATCTTGGCGTTCCCCACCGTGAGCAGGAGGGTGGTCTTGGAAGCCTTGTCCGCGGGCTTCGAAGCCGTCCCGTCATCGGCGTAGGCGGAAGCGACGAACAAGGACCCGAAAGCATCCGGGCGGGTCTCGGAAGGCAATCCGGCGTGGGGCTTCGCCTTCTTTTTGCTCTTCGGTTTCGGCTTGGCCTTGGGCTTAGCGGCCGGCTTTTTGGCCGCGACGGACGCTTGGGCCGCGGGGGCGGCCGCCGGAACGGCCGAAGAAGTGGAGGCCGTCATGTCGGAAAAATTGAAGGAATCCATCCCCCGGCGCTCGATGAAGATCTCGGGGCGGTCCAACACCACCTCGTCCAGTTTCACTTGGCCCCAAAGCAGGGGGAACAACTGATAGGAGATGGAGATCTCCTTGGCGTCCACGATCGGGGTCGGGTCCCAACCCGCCCGGTTCGCCACTTTCAAGCCTTGGATTTTGAAGCCGCTGAGGATGTTGAATCGAACGTCCTTGACGGCGACCTGGTGATGAAGGGTCTCGGTGAGCTTCTCCGTGGCCATGGCCTTCAACTTCTCGGGCGGATATTTGATCGGGATGATGATGGCGGCAGCGGCCAGGAGCAGGACCACCAGGCCGACAAAACCGCCGATGATCCACAGGATGATCTTCAGGAACTTGTTCATGGGTTTCTGGGTCATGGGCCTTCCCTTTTGGAGATGGGGGCCATTTTAAGGCAACCGGCAGTGTTTGACAGGTCCATGAAATGAAAAAAGGGGCCAAAGGCCCCCTTTTCAAAAGAACGACTCGTCAGTAGCCGTTCAGGCTGTTCGCCTGGACCAACGAATCGGATTGGCTCTCGCACAGGGCGACCACGTCGCCGTTCGAGTCAACCACGACCCACTGGCCGTTCCGATAGGTCGGACGATAGGTTTCCATCGATCCACCTCACTTGCGCAAGGCGACTTTGGCCTTCTCGGTCAGGACCAGTCCGGCATCCTTCTTAAGTTCGGGCTTCAAGGGCGTGGGCGCGGCCACCGGCTTGTCCGCCGAAGCCGCCGCAGGGGCGGAGCCCGTCGCCGAAGGCTTGGCGGGTGCCTGGGCCGGCGCCGGGATCAGCCCGACCTTTTCCTTGATCCTCTTCTCGATCTGGGCGGCGACATCGGTGTGTTCCTTCAAGAAAGCCTTGCCGGCGTCCCGGCCCTGGCCGATCTTGGTCTCCCCGAAGCTCAACCAAGTCCCGCTCTTGTCCACGATGCCCATTTCCACGCCCACATCGATGAGCGAACCTTCCTTGGAGATGCCTTCCCCGAAGATGATGTCGACGAAACCCTCCCGGAAAGGCTGGGCCGTCTTGTTCTTGACCACCTTGACCTTCACCTTGTTCCCGATGTTCTGGTCCCCGCTCTTGATGGCCTCGACCCGGCGCACATCCAGCCGCATGGAGGAGTAGAACTTCAAGGCCCGTCCCCCTGGGGTGGTCTCCGGATTCCCGAACATGACCCCGATCTTCTCGCGGATCTGGTTGATGAAAAGGGCGCTGGTGTTGGATTTCGAGAGCAAAGCCGTCAATTTACGCAGGGCCTGGCTCATCAAGCGGGCCTGGAGCCCCACGTGGGCATCGCCCATCTCGCCTTCCAACTCGGCCCTGGGGGCCAAGGCGGCCACGGAGTCGATGACGATGACGTCGATGGCCCCGGAACGGATGAGGGTATCGGCGATCTGGAGGGCTTCTTCGGCCGAATCAGGCTGGGAGATGAGCAGTTCATCCACGTTCACCCCCAGTTTCTTGGCATAGACCGGGTCCATGGCATGTTCCGCGTCAATAAACACGGCGGTCCCGCCCGCTTTTTGACACTCGGCGACGATATGGAGGGTGAGGGTGGTCTTACCGGAGGATTCCGGTCCATAGATCTCAACGATGCGGCCCCGGGGAACCCCCCCGATGCCGGTGGCGATATCGACCGAGATGGCCCCCGTGGAGATGGACTTCACGTCCTGGACCTTGGCCTCCCCCAGTTTCATGATCGCGCCCTTGCCGTGGTCCTTCTCGATCTGCAGGATCGCGTTATCCAACGCCTTTTGTTTCTCGCTCGCCATTTCATCGCTCCTTGATTTATAGCCCGTTTGACGGGTTTTTCGTGCTTTTACGCGGTTCGTAGTGGGTGTCACCTTCCTTGGCAGGAAGGCGGGGTAGGTCCTACGGGGTAGGAGGCCTACGCGGCACATCCTAAAAGCCGCCCAATGCCCCGTCAAGAAAAAAGTATACGGCCGTATACTTTTCTTCCCGGCCCGACCGGGCCACTTGGCATCGGTTATGCACCTTGAACCAATGGGGATGTTGGCCCGTCTGAAAAAGTGAAGGAGGTTCGTCATGGGCCGCAAGATCAAGAACATGCTGGGGACGCTGGTCCTGGACGGCCTGGCTTTTTTGGGGATGTCGGGCTTCTGGATGGTGGGGCTCGCCTTGGCACCGATCAAACGCCAGAAGAACCGCCGGATCTAAGCCGGCCCTAAAGCAATATCCTCGGATCGTTCACCCCGATATTTTCCTTTGAAAAGAAGGGTTCGCCCGTTTCCCTCCCGATCATGGACCCCCAATAGCGGTTCGCCACCCCGATGAACTCCAGGGCCCGGCTCCCGGGCTTCTTGATGAACTGGCTCTCGTAGCAGGAGACCGCCCGGACCTTTCGGTCCTGGAAACCGGTCGTATCCACGATGAAGGCCGGCTGGACGTTCGGGCGCAGGTGCGAACAAAGGTGGTAATAGAACTTCGGGGGATACCAAGGATCCCCTTTCATGTCGGTCTTGACCAGTTTGGCCCAGAAGCGGGCCGCTTCCACCAGTCGGCTGCCGCCCCAATGGTCCGGATGGGCGTCCACCCAATAGGGGGCAAAGACCATGGCGGGCCGGTATCGGCGCATGACCTCGGCCACCTTGCGGCGGGCCGGGATCGTGTCCTGCAGTTCACGGTTCTTGAGCGGAAGGATCAGGTGATCGTCCAGTCCCAGGACCCGGGCGGCGGCTTCCGCTTCCTTCAAACGGAGCTTGTGGTTCCCATAGGGGGTCGGTTCCCCATCGGTCAGGTGGCAGACGACCACCCGGGCGCCCCGGTCCTTCAGGGAAAGGATCGTGCCGCCCATGGCGATCTCGACATCGTCGGGATGGGCCCCGAAGGCCAGCACGTCGATCTTGGCGCCGTCCTGGGCGGCGCCACCGGGCGCGACGGTCTCAAAGGTTTGGATGTTCTTCTTTTTTTTCATGGCCATGCTTCCCAGTGGATCCAAACAAAAAAGGCCTTCCCATCGCTGGGAAGGCCTTTGGGTTGGTGTCGGTTAAGCCCCCGTCTTGGTTACGTTCGCGGCTTGCTTCCCCTTCGCGCCCTGCACGATCTCGAAGGTCACTTCCTGTCCCGCCGTCAAGGTCTTGAACCCATCCCCCTGGATGGCCGAGAAGTGAACGAACACGTCTTCCCCGCCCTCCTGTTCGATGAACCCGTAGCCCTTGCCCGCGTTGAACCACTTCACGCGCCCCTGTGGCATCTTTCGAGCCCTACGCTTTCCGCATCCTTTGCGTCCCACCGGCCCCGAGGCTTCCCACCGTCGCGTTCCTGTTACCGGGATGCCGACTTGAAAAGGCCCACCACCGATGACAACACACCGCCACTGATGCTTACGACGATGCGATTCAAGTTTAAGGGAAAAAGGCCGTGATTAGCAATGGCCCCACCGGCGTCATTTCGGCCTTTCACTCCCCAAGACCCGGCGAAGAATGGCGGAGAGAACCCAAAGCAGGACCACCGGGATCCAGACCCACAGGAACTCGCTTTTCAGGATCGCGAAGGCGCGATGGTGGAAGAAAGCTTGGAACGCGACCGGCGAGACAAGGATGGGCCGCCAGGGCAGGAAATAGCGGGCGTTACGAAAGGGCCAAAAGAAGGCGATGCCCATACCGCCATTGGTCATGGCGTCCAGGAGCCCATGGGAGGCGGTCGCCAGGAAAAAACAGGCCCACAGCATCCACCAGTTCCTCGAAAAACGCTTTTCCCCCAGCCGTAACAGTTCGAGGGTCAGCCATCCCAGGAAAGCGGCGAAGACCAGGGAATGGGTGAATCCCCGGTGTCCCCAGGGGCTTTCATAGGGGATCCCCAGATGAAATGAGACCACATCCAGGTCGGGTAGAGCGGCCGTTAAAGCCAGGCCGATCCAAAATCGCCGTGGCATCCGGTCCTTTCCACGGATGATCTTCCCCATCACGGACCCAACGAAAGCGTGCGTCAATGCGGAAGCCATGGTTCCCCTTATATAAGGATGTATTTTTGCCGGTTTATTTACACTGGCCTCTTCGGCCCAGGTTTATCATAGGCCCTTCCTCCAGCCTATCGACCATCCAGCCAAGGAGCCTTCTATATATGAAAAAGGTCCTTTCGTTATTCGGCCGTTCCCTATCCTCCCTAAGATCCATCCGCTGGAAGGACCCGGGCACCCGCAAGAAGCTCTTTCTTGGGGGACTTCTCCTTCTCGCGCTGGGCACCCTGTTCCATTACCGTCCCGGGATCCGGATCTCCCAATTCAGCCCGACCGGACAAGTGGCCGTCAACCAACAGGAACTCACCATCCAGTTCAACCGTAAGGTCGCCGAAGAAT
Source organism: bacterium (assembly GCA_035549195.1). NCBI lineage: Bacteria > bacterium. The sequence goes on along the minus strand of DASZRK010000055.1, from coordinate 42,052 downwards.
CCGCCCTGAACCGGCGCTTTCAGGGTCATTTGATGGACATCGATCCGCCCATCCCGGGATTTTATATTTGGAAGGACGCCCGGACCCTCTCCTATACCGCCGCCGTTCCCCTGGCCCCCGCCACCCGCTACACCGTCCAGGTCCTGGAGGACGCCGTTTCCGGGAAGAAGATCGACGGCAGCAGCACCTTCCATTTCCAGACCCCCGATTTCGAGGTCAAGAGCGTCAGCGGTTTTTATGAAAGGACCCTGTCCAAGGGCGAAAAAAGCCGGGTGCGGATCGGCCTGGAATTCAACTATCCCGTCGCCCAGAAGGACCTGGTACAGAACGTGATCGTGCTGGACGAGAACGGAAAGACCGTCCCCTTTTCCTTCGAGACCCTGGCCACCGGGAGCCTCCATTCCCTCATCACCCAACCCATCGAACCGCGCAAGGGCAAGGCCCACTTGAAGGTGGCCTTGACGGGCGACCTGGCCTGTGTCAGCTGCGGCGGAGGGCTGGGGCACGCCGTCACCCAGGACCTGGAGCCGCAAATGGCCAAGGACCTGGAGCTCAAGAGCGCCGAGGTGGATACCAACCCGGGGAACATCGCCATCCGACTGAATTTCTCCTCGCCGGTCGACACCTCCCGCCTCAAGGACTACATCGTGGTCAGCCCCGACGTCGAGTTCTCGGCCACCGCTTCCTATCAGACCGTCTTCCTCAGGGGCCGTTTCCAGGGCGGGCAGACCTACCACGTGACCGTCCGGGACGGCCTGCAGGGGATCGACGGGTCCGTGCTTCCCGCCGAGGTCAAGAAGGACATCGAGATCACCGACCTGGAACCCATGCTCACCTTCGCCGACGACGGCTTCTACCTCCCCCGCCGCGGGGAGATGAACCTGGCCATCAATTCGGTGAACGTCTCCAAGGCCCAGGTGATGGTGGACAAGGTCTTCATGAACAACCTGGTCTATCTATTGAGGGAATTCGGCGGGCGGATCCTGGGGGCCTCCGGCTATTACCGCTATTACTACTATGAGGGGCAATTCCAGAACCTGGGCCAGCACGTCAAGACCGAGGATGTGACGCTCAGCCGCGACCGCAACACCATGGTGACCACCGCCTACAGCATGCGCGAATTGGCCCAAGGCAAGCGCAAAGGCCTCTTCCGGGTCTTCCTGAGGACCGGGGGCCGTCCCCACCAGGCCGACGCCGGGGAAGGCGACGACGAGGAGGGCGGGGACGACGATTACGACTACGACACGAACCGAAAACTGACCGACTCCAAGTGGGTGCTGGTCACCGACATCGGGCTCATCGCCCGCAAGACCGCCGATTCCTATGTGGTCTTCGCCAATTCCCTGACCACCCTCCATTCCCTCGCCGGGGTCGAATTGACCCTCATCAGCACCAACAACCAGCCCCTGGCCCATGCCACCACCGACAAGGACGGGAAGGCGGTCTTCGAGGGGCTTTCGGCCTTCGACAAGGAGAAGATGACCCCCCTGCTCATCACCGCCAAGCTGGGGGACGACGAATCCTTCCTTCTTTTCGATTCGTCCGAGATCTCCCTGGCCGACTACGACATCTCCGGCCGCGACCAGTCCAAGGACCTCCAGGCCTATCTCTTCACCGACCGGGGCGTCTATCGGCCCGGCGACAAGGCCCACCTGGCGGGCATCCTGCGCACCGCCCAGTTGGACACGCCCCCTTCCATGCCGGCGAAACTGACCCTCTACGACCCCCAATCCAAGGTCTTCCTGGAGACCATGGCCAAGTCCCAGTCCGACGGGGGCTTCGACCTGGACATCCCCATCCCCACCTACGCCAAGACGGGGAAATACCGGGCCAGCCTGACCATCGGGGAAAAGAACGAGGTGGGCGCCGTCTCCTTCAGCGTCGAGGACTTCATCCCGGACCGCATCCGCGTCGCGGTCAAGACCGACAAGGACTCCTACCAACTGGGTGACAGCCTGCAAGCCCATGTCCAGGGCGACTTCCTCTTCGGCGCCCCGGCCGCCAACCAGAAGGTCTCCGTGCGGACCGTCTTCACGGACAAGGCCTTCCGTCCCAAGGGCTATTCGGACTTCAAGTTCGGCGATCCCAACAACGACTTCAAGGAATTCGAGACCGAGGCCGGCCAAGGGACCCTGGACGCCCAGGGCGGCTTCGCCGTCACCCTCAAGCTCCCGGATGCCAAACCCCGGGGCCTGCTCTCCGCCCAGGTGGTCGGGACCGTCCTGGACGAGGGAAGCCGCGCCATCTCCGGCGTCAAGACCGTGGATTTCCACCCCTATCCCTATTACATCGGGCTCCGCAACCGTATGAAGAGCGACGAATACGGCGATTCCGAGGGCCGGAAGGTCCGCTACGACATCGTTTCCCTGGATCCCCAGGGCAAGCCCTTCAAGGCCGGGCCCGCCAAGGCCACCCTTTACCGCAAGGTCTGGGAATCGCTCTACCGCAAGGACAACGACGGCCATTACCGCTTCGTCTCCGAATACCAGTTCCAGATCGTCAAGCAGGTCCCCCTGGACCTGGACGGTGGGATCGAACCCCTGGGCATGGACGTGAACGAATACGGCCAGTTCAAGCTGGAGGTCTCCTCCGCCGACGGACAGGTCATCACCTCCGACGAGTTCTCCGCCTGGGGCTGGGGCTACTCCTCGGTCTCCATGGCCCAGCCCGATAAGTTGGACCTGAGCCTGGACAAGAGCGAGTTCTCGCCCGGCGATATCGCCCAACTACGCGTCCGCTCGCCCTTCCCCGGCAAGATCCTCGTCACCGTCGAGCGGGACGACGTCTATTGGTACACCACCGCCACCCTGACGGAGAACACCGGGGTCATCCAGATCCCCGTCCCCGAGCGGTTCAAACCCAACGTCTACGTGACCGCCACCCTCATCCGTTCGACCGATTCGATGGAGACCCACGCCCCGGCCCGCGCCTTCGGCCTGGTGCGCATGATGGTCTCGAAGCCGGCCGACCGTATCCCGGTGAGCTTGAAGGCCCCCGCCGAGATCCGGCCGCTCACCTCCCTGACCGTCGAGGTCAACGCCAAACCCGGGGCCCAGGTCATCCTGGCCGCGGTGGATTCGGGCATCCTGCAGTTGACCGATTTCCGGTCCCCCGACCCCTATGACTTCTTTTACGGTCCCCTCCGTCTGGCGACCGTGCCTATGGACCTTTATTCCTATGTCCTTCCCGAGGTCGCCAAGGGCAAGGGCCCTACCGGCGGCTCCGACGGCAGGCGCGAAAGGAACCTGGCCCGTCCGCAGGTGAAACGGGTCAAGCCCGTGGCCCTTTGGTCGGGTCTGGTGAAGACGAACATGCTGGGCCACGCCACGGTCACCTTCCAGGTGCCCCAGTTCGACGGCGAGCTGCGCCTCATGGCCGTCGCCTTCAAGGGAAGCCGCTTCGGGGCAGCCGAATCGCCCCTCATCGTGCGCTCCCCCATCGTGCTCACCCCCAACCTGCCGCGCTTCCTGGCCATGGGCGACTCCTTCGAGATCCCCGTGGGCGTCTTCAACGGCACCAAGCAAAAGGGCAAGGTCACCGTCCACCTGTCCTCCTCCGGCCCCGTGCAGGTCGATGGTCCCGCCAGCGCCGAGGTGGAGATCGGCCCCTCTTCCATGGGCCAAGTCCTCTTCCAGGCCCATGTCCTGGAACGGGTGGAACCGACCGACATCACCTTGACCGCCGACGGTTTGGGAGCGTCGGTGAGCCAGGTCACATCCATCCCCGTGCGGCCCGCGCGCCCGATCGAGAACTTCGGCGGTTCGGGCTCGGTCCCGCCCGGCAAGGCCGTTTCCTTCGACCTCCCGGACAAGCTGGTCCAGGGCACCGACCGCTATTCCCTGGTCCTTTCGGGCCTGCCGACCATGCGTTACATGGGGGGCCTCGCCTATCTCCTGCATTACCCCTATGGCTGCATCGAACAGACCACCTCCGCCGCTTTCCCCCTCCTTTATTTCAACGAAGTGGCCAAGGTGGCGGCCCCGGACCTGTTCAAGAACAACTCGGCGGATTACTTCGTCGGGGAGGGTATCCGCAAGATCGAATCCATGATGGATTCCAGGGGCGGCTTCAGCTACTGGCCGGGAGGCTCCTACAGCAACTATTGGTGCAGCGTTTACGCCTCCCATTTCCTGGCCGAGGCCAAGCTCAAGGGCTATGACGTCTCCGACCGGGTCATCGACGGCATCACCCACAACCTCCGGTCCGTGGCCCGGGGCGACGAGCAGCGGGATTACTACTCCTATTACGACGGTTGGGGGGAGAACACCCGCGTCTATGCCTGCTATGTCCTTTCCCTCCTCGGGGATCCGGACATGGGCACCATGAACTATTTCCGGGAGCAGAAACTCAACCAGCTCCCCCTCTACTCCCGCGCCCAGTTGGCGCTGGCCTATATCCACGCCGGGGACCCCAAGACGGCCCGGTCCATCCTGCCGGCCAACGCCAGACCCAACAACGACGGCAAACGGGAGACGGGCGGCTACTTCAACTCGGACGTCCGGGAGGCCGCCATGCTCCTGGACGCCTACGTGGAACTGGATGGGGAACACCCGGCCATCCCGTCCCTCCTCAAGTTCCTCAACACCCATTCGCGCATGGGCCGCTGGTACAACACCCAGGAGACCTCCTTCGCCCTGATGGCGTTGGGCAAGACCTTCACCAAGCTTTCCACCGGCACTTTCACCGGCGAGATCCGCATCGGCGGCAAGAAGGTCCGCTCCTTTGACTCGAAATCGACCGTCGAGGTGCGGGGCGAGGATATGGGCGGCCAGAAGGTGGAGATCGAGACCCAGGGCGAAGGCACCGCCTTCTATTTCTGGGAAGCGGACGGCGTGGTCCAGGGGAACGGGCCGGTGACCTCCTACGACAATGACATCTCGGTGCGCCGCGTCTACAAGGACCGGGACGGCGGGAACCTGGACCTTTCCAAGGTCGCCCAGGGCCAGATGATCGTGGCCGAGGTCACGGTCTCGGGCGCCAAGGACGACTACAAGAACCTGGCGGTCGTGGACCTGCTCCCGGCCGGCTTCGAGGTGGAGAACCCACGGCTGGAATCCCGGGAGGTGCTTCCCTGGGTCTCCCAGGAGAACGGCAAGACCCCCGTCGACTTCCTGGACCTGCGGGATGACCGGGTGATCTTCTTCCTGCCCTTGGGCACCGGGCAGACCTACCGTTATTACTACACCTTGCGGGCCGTGACCGCCGGCCAGTTCCAACTGCCCCCGGTCAAGGTGGAGTCCATGTACGACCCGGCCGTCACCAGCATCTCCGACGCCGGCGGCGTGACCGTACTGCGCCAGTAACCGGACCCGGCGGAGGATCGCTTTGGCCTTGCGGCGCGAATGGAAGCAGAGGTCCCGGCGGGCCTGGGCGGTGGCCCGGCCCGCCCTGGAGACCCTGGCCGCTTCCCGGAAGGCCCGGTTTTTCCTGGCCTTCCTCCTGTCGTTCAAGCTGCTGGACCTGCTCTTCCCGCTCCCCCTCGACCGGGCGCTCCAGGACTATTCCACGGTCGTCTCCGACACCCAAGGCGTCCCCCTTCGGATCTTCAGCGACAGCCGCAACGAATGGCGGCTCAAATGCAGGTTGGAGGATGTTTCCGAACCCCTGCGGCGCTCGATCCTCTATTACGAGGACCGCTGGTTCTATTGGCACCCGGGGATCAACCCCTTCTCCCTTATCAGGGCATTCTGGACCAACCACCGGGCGGGAAAGGTGGTCTGCGGCGGCTCCACCCTCACCATGCAGGTCGCCCGGCTCCTGGAGCCCAAGGAGAGGACCTATTCCTCCAAGGCCCTGGAGGTGCTTCGGGCCCTCCAATTGGAATGGCATCTTCCCAAAGACCGGATCTTCGAACTTTACCTGAACCTGGCCCCCTATGGCGGCAACCTGGTGGGGGTGCGGTCGGCCTGCCTCGCTTATTTCCATGAACCGCCTTCCCGGGTGAGCTATTCCCAGGCGGCGTTACTGACGGTCATCCCCAAATCCCCCAACGGCTATCGTTTGGACCGCAATTACGGGGCGGCCCGCTTCCGCCGGGACCAGGTCCTCCATAAGCTGGCCGTCCTCGGGGCCCTTTCCCCGAACGACCTGAAACTGGCCCTGCGGGAGGAGAACCCCGTGGCCGAACGGGAGTTCCCTTTCGAGGCCCCCCATTTCACCGATTGGGTCAAGTCCTCCTCCCCCCGGGCGGCCGACATCCGCACGCCCTTGGACCGGCGGATCCAGTCCATCTGCCAGAGCCTGACCGAGCGGCACCTGCGGATCCTGGCCGCCTCCCAGATCCACCAGGCCGCCGTGGTGGTGATGGACAACAAGACCGCCCAGGTCCTGGCCATGGTCGGGTCCGGGGATTTCCAGGACGACCGCTACCAGGGCCAGGTCAACGGGGCCCTGGCCTCTCGGTCGCCCGGTTCCACCTTGAAGCCGCTGCTTTACGCCCTGGCCATGGACAAGGGCATGATCACGCCCCGGACCCTCCTGGAGGATGTGCCCATTTCCTACGACGGATACCAACCCTCCAACTTCGACGGGAAATACGCCGGGGTGGTCAGCGCCCGCAACGCCCTCGCTCAATCGCTCAACGTCCCGGCGGTCATCCTCAACCATCGGCTGGGGCCCGACGGCCTTTACACCCTGCTCGCCCGGGACAGGGTCCGGGGCCTGAACCCGAATCCCTATTACTATGGTCTTCCGATCGTGTTGGGTGCCTGCGAGGTGAGCCTGGTGGAGCTTTGCGAGTTCTACAGCTGTCTCGCCCGGGGCGGCGACCTGAAGAAGGCCTCTTTCCTGAAGGACCTGGAGGGGGAGGATCTGGGCCCCATCCTCTCCCCCGGCGCCTGCTACCTGGTCTCCGAGATCCTGACCGACGTCCACCGCCCGGATTTCCCCGACACCTGGGAGAGCCTGGCCGACGCCCCCAAGATCGCCTGGAAGACCGGGACTTCCTATGGCTACAAGGATGCCTGGAGCATCGGTTATAACTCCCGGTTCACCGTCGGGGTCTGGACGGGGAATTTCACGGGCGAAGGGTCGCGGGACCTGGTGGGCGGCACCGCGGCCGCCCCCCTTCTCTTCCATATTTTCAGGGCCTTGGACCAATTGGAACCGGGTGGATGGTTCCGCCGGCCCGACGACGTCGGCATCCGGGAGGTCTGCGCCCTGAGCGGGGCGCCCCCGGGACAGGCCTGTTCGGAAAGGACCACCGATTATTACCTCAAGAACGTCTCCTCGACCCGGGAATGCACCTTCCATCAGATGCGCAAGGTCGACGCCCTGACGGGCGAGCTGGTCTGCAGCGCCTGCGAGAAGGGGCGTAAGTGTTATGAGAAACCCTTCGAGGTCTGGCCCGCTTGGATCGCCACCTGGCTCCGGCGGGCGGGCTATCCCCTCAAGACCCTTCCCCCTCACGCTTCCTGGTGCCAGAGGCCCGAGGACGGGTCCGCGCCCCACATCCATTCCCCCGAGGACAAGACCGAGTTCAGCCTCAGGCCCGGCATCGCCCGGGAGGACCAGAAGATCCTGCTCCTGGCCTCGGTCTACTCCAATGTGAAGAAGGTCTACTGGCTGGTGGACGGGAAATTGGCGGGGTCGGGCCCGCCGGAACAGAAGGTCTTCTACGTTCCGGCCCCCGGAAAGCACCGGGTGGTCTGCCTGGACGACGCGGGCCGTTCCTCGACCAGCGAGATCACCATCCTGCAGTGATCAGTTCCATCCCCAGGAAATGAAGGCGTACTGGAACAGGGCGGCGACAAGGGCGGAAGCCGGGATGGTCAGGATCCAGGCCCAGACGATCCGTCCCGCCACGCCCCAACGGACCGAGGAGAACTTGGTCGTGCTCCCCACCCCGATGATGGCGCCGGTGATGGTGTGGGTCGTGGAGACCGGGACCCCCATGGAGGCCGCGATGAAGAGCGAGATCGCCCCGCCCATCTCGGCGCAGAAGCCGCCCACGGGCTTCAACTTGGTGATCTTCTGGCCCATGGTCTTGACGATGCGCCAACCGCCCGACATGGTCCCCAGGGCCATGGCGGCATAACAACAGACGATGATCCACCAGGCGATCTCCTCGCTCCCCGCGTGGTAGGCCCATTCAGGCCGCCGGGCCGCCAGGAGCAGGGCCACGATGATGCCCATGGTCTTTTGGGAGTCGTTGGCCCCATGCCCGATGCTATAGGCCGCCGCCGAGAAGAACTGCCCGATCCGGAAGATCCCGTCCACCGCCGAGGGCGTGAAGCGGTTGAAGAGATTGAAGACCAATGTCATGAAAATGTAGCCGAGGATGAGCCCCAGGATGGGCGACAGGAAGATGAACAGGATGGTCTTCTGGAAACCCGCCAGGATCAGCACCTTCCATCCGCCGTGGACCACGGCGGCACCGCCGAAGGCACCGATCAGGGCGTGGGAGGAACTGGTCGGAAGGCCGTAATACCAGGTGATCAGGTCCCAGAGGATAGCGGCCAAGAGGGCGGCCAGGATGACGTAAACGGTGATGCCCGCGGGGTCCACCATCCCCTTCCCCACCGTCTTGGCCACATGGGTCCCTACCGTAAAGGCCGCCACGAAGTTGAAGAAGGCTGCCCAGATGACCGCCTGGCCTGGCGAAAGCACCCGGGTGGAAACGACCGTCGCGATGGAATTGGCGGCGTCGTGGAAACCGTTCAGGAAGTCGAAGGACAAGGCCATCAGGATGATGAAGGCCATCAATAAAGGATGATGTTCCAAGGGAGCCCCGTCGTTCAGGCGTTCTCGAGGACGACGCCCTCGATCACATTGGCCACGTCCTCGCAACGATCGATGGCGGTCTCGACGGCCTCGTAGATCTCCTTCCAGACCAGCACCTGGACCGCGTCCTTTTCTTCCTGGAAGAGCTTGGCAATGGCCGCGTCCCGGATGGCGTCCCCGTCGTTCTCCAATTTATTGATCTCGATGCAGGCCTTGATGATGACCTTGGCGTTCTTGAGGTTCCGGAGGCTCTTGATGGCGACCTGGAGCTCCAGGGTGGAATGGTGGAGGACCTTGGCCAGTTCCTTCAGTTCCGCGGGGATGGAGCGGACATCATAAAGGAGCATCCGGCGGGCGGCCCCGTCGATGAGGTCCATGATGTCGTCCATGTTGGTGATCAGCTCATGGATCTGGTCCCGGTCGATGGGGGTGACGAAGGTCTTATGGAGCATCTCGACCGTGTGGTGGGTGATGTCATCGGCCTGGTGTTCCACATCCTTGATGCGCCGGGCCTTGGCGGGAGCGTCCCCGTAATGGTCCAGCATTTCGCAGAGGATGCGGCTTCCTTCCACGCAGGTGGCCGCGTGTTGGTCAAAAACATCGAAAAAACCGAACTCTTTTGGGATCAGGAAGTCGAACATGGGCACCCCGTTCCAAGGTTGTTGGAGCGGGGCAAGTTTGCCCCAGGGCCCATGTTACGTCAATGTTAAAAGCCCCACGGATTTAACAAGGCCCGACGGAAGGGACGGCGGGATCAGCCGCGATGGTGACGGATATCCTTGCCGGCCACCATGTAAATGACGTCCTCGGCGATGTTGGTGGCGTGGTCGGCCACCCGTTCCAGGTAGCGCGAGACCAGGATGAGGTCCAAGGACCGCTTGATGTTGGCCCGGTCCTCCAGCATGTAGCTGATCAGTTCCCGGATGATCTGGTCGTTCAGGTTGTCCACCTCGTCGTCGCGTTCGCAGACCTTCTTGGCCGCCGCCGGGTCCCGATTGACCAAGGAATCCAGGGACACCTTGACCATCTCCTGCGCGATCGAGGCCATCCGGGGGATGTCGATGAAGGGCTTCAAGGGCGCCACTTCATTGAGGGTCAGGGCCCGCTCGGCGATGTTGACCGCCATGTCGCCGATCCGCTCCAGGTCCGCGTTGATCTTCATGGCGCTGGTCACGAACCGCATATCCCCGGCCATGGGCTGGTGCAGGGCCAAAAGGCGGTGGCAGATCTCGTCCACCTCGATCTCCATGTCGTTGATGTCGCGGTCGCCCTGGATGACCTGCCGGGCCAGCTTGGAGTCGCGGTCCACCAGGGATTTCAAGGCCAAGCGGATGGCCTCTTCCACCTTGCTCCCCATGAAGAGGATCTTTTCCTTCAGCTGGGACAATTCCTCGTCGAACGATATCTGCATTCTCTTTCCTTCCAATTCCATACTTTCACTCGCCATTCTACACCCCGCCTCAGCCGAAACGGCCGGTGATGTAATCTTCCGTCAGTTTATTCTCGGGATTGGTGAACATCTTTTCCGTCGCGTCGTATTCGATCAGCTTCCCGTTGAGCATGAAGGCGGTCCGGTTCGAGACCCTGGCGGCCTGTTGCATGTTGTGGGTCACGATGATGATCGTATAGTTCTGGCGCAGTTCGTGGATCAATTCCTCGATCTTGGTGGTCGAGATGGGATCCAGGGCCGAACAGGGTTCGTCCATCAGCAGGACCTCCAGTTCAATGGCCAAGGCCCGGGCGATGCAAAGGCGCTGCTGCTGCCCGCCCGAAAGGGCCCCGCCGGCCTTGCCCAGCGAATCCTTCACTTCCTCCCAAAGGGCGGCCTTCCGCAGACTGCGCTCCACGACCTCCTCCAGGACCTTGCGGTCCCGCACGCCGTTCAAGCGAAGCCCCACGGCCACATTGTCGAAGATCGAAAGGGTCGGAAAAGGGGTGGGTTTTTGGAAGACCATCCCCACCCGGCGCCTGACCTCGACCGGATCCATCCGGGGATCGAAGATGCTCTGCTGTTCCAGGAAGATGTCCCCGGCGAATTTCGAGCCCGGGACCGTCTCGTGCATGCGGTTGAAACAGCGGATCAGGGTGGACTTGCCGCAACCCGAGGGCCCGATGATGGCGGTCACTTCCTTCTCGTAGATGGGCATGTTGACGTCATAGAGGGCCTGCTTGGTGCCGAACCAAGCGCAAACGCCCTCGGCCTTCATCTTGAGCTTTTTCTCGCCCGCAGGGGCATCCTGCCGGACGACTTCGACCTTCCGGACCTCGACCTTGCCTTCCTTGGAGTCCATTTTCTTTTTTTCCTTTTCAGGCCTTGCGGCGACCTCGTCGATCATGGGTCCCATCCTTCCCCTCCGAATTATCTTAAAGCGCTCCTGGGATTCTTGAAAAAGAGTTTTGCCGACAGATTGATGGTCAATACCAGTATCAAGAGCACCAAGGCGCCGGTCCAGGCCTGGTCCTGCCAGTCCTTGAAGGGGGAGATGGAATAGGTAAAGACCTGGACCGTCAACGACGCCGTGGGCTGGATCAACCCGTGGGGCCAATACTGGTTGTTGAAGGACGTGAAGAGCAGGGGCGCCGTTTCCCCGGCGATGCGGGCGATGGAAAGCAGGACCCCGGTCAGGATCCCGTTCTTGGCGGTGCGGATCACGATGGCCAGGATGGTCTGCCATTGGGGAACGCCCAAGGCCCAGGAGGCTTCCCGGATGGAGTGGGGCACCATCTTCACCAGTTCCTCGGTGGTCCGGGTCACGATGGGGATCATCATGAAGCCCAGGGCCACTCCCCCGGCCAGCGCGGAGAACCCGTGCATGGGGCGGACCACCAGGGAATAGGCCACGATGCCCGTCACGATGGAAGGCACCCCCGAGAGGACGTCCGAGGTGAAACGCACCAGCCAGGCGAATTTGTTCTTCTTCCCGTATTCGGACAGGTAGACCCCGGCCAGGATCCCGATCGGAAGACCGAGCAAGGAAGCCACCAGCATCAGCGTCAAGGTCCCCAGGATGGCGTTCCCCATGCCGCCGCCCGGAACGCCGACAGGCGTCGGCAGATGGGTGAAAAAGGTGAGGTCCAGGCGGTGGACCCCCTGGACCAACACATAAAGGATCAGGCTCACCAGCGGGATCATCGCGATGAAAGCCGCGGCCCCGCAAAGGAAGACCATGGCTCGGTCCAACCAAAGGCGGCGGGTCTGGTGATCGATCATCTTCGGGTCCTTATTTCTGGAATTTTGCGGCCGTGGCCCAAACCAGGAGGTTCGCGGCGATGTTCAAGACCAGTGTGATGACCATCAGGAGCAGGCCGATCTCCGCCAAAGCGGAGATATGCAGGTCGCTGGTGGCCTCGGAGAATTCATTGGCGATGACGCTGGCCATGCTGTGGGAAGGGGCCAACAGGTCGGCCACGATCTGGGGGTTGTTCCCGATCACCATGGTGACCGCCATGGTCTCGCCCAGGGCCCGGCCCAGGGCCAGCATGATGGCGCCCAGGACCCCGACCCGCGCGGGGCTCACCACGGCCAGCAGGATGGTCTCCCACCGGGTGGCTCCCAGGGCCCTGGCCGATTCACGATAGGGGTTCGGGACGGCCTCGAACACCTCCCGGCTGATGGCCGTGATGGTCGGGAGGATCATGATGGAAAGGATGATGCCGGCGGTCAGGAGGGACAGGCCCGTGGACGGCCCCTTGAAGAACGGAAGCCCGGTCTTCATCAGGATCGGGTCCACATGGACCCGCATGAAGGGCGCCAGAAGGAACATGCCCCAAAGCCCATAGACCACGCTGGGGATGGCGGCCAATATCTCGATCAGGAAAGCGACCGGGTCCCGCCATTTCATGGGCGAAAGCTCGGTGAGGAAAAGGGAGATGCCGATTCCGAAAGGCGTTGCGATCAGCAAGGCGAGGAAGGAGGAAAGCAGGGTGCCATAGACGAAAGGCAAGGAACCGAAGACCCCTTGGACCGGGTCCCAATCGGAGGAAGTGAGGAATTGCCAGCCCATCTTTTCGATGGTCGGCGCGGAGGCTTTCCACAACGTGAAGGCCGTCAGAACGGCGAGGAAAAGGATCAAAAAGGCGAAAAAGGCCGTGATACCCTCAAAGGCCTTGTCCGCGAAACCGGACTTTAAAAAGAACAACGAGGAGGTCCGGTTCCGGACCTCCTCGTTGCCTGTCAACTCGTTCGAACCGTTCAAGATGTTCTCTTTTCCCGATTACTGGATCAGATCGACTTTCTTCTTCACCCTGTCGATGATGGCGGAAGGCAGCGGCGCATAGTAAAGCTCCGAGGCCATTCCCTCACCCGTGGTCAGGTACCAGTTCAAGAATCCCTTGATGTCCGCGGCCTTCTCACCATAGCTCTTGTGGATGAGCAGCCAGGTGAAACCGCAGATGGGGTAGGCATCCGCGCCCGAGGCGTTGGTGATCATCACGCGGAAATCGGGGGGCATCTTCGCCCCGGCCACCGCGGCGGTGGTGGACGCCAAGGTGGGCTCCACATACTTGCCCGACTTGTTCTTCAGCATGGCGTAGGAGAGCTTGTTCTTGACGGCATAGGCCAACTCGACGTAGCCAATGGTGCCCGGGATCTGCGAGATGAGACCGGCAACGCCCTCGTTGCCCTTCCCACCCACGCCGACCGGCCACTTGACCGCGGTGCCGAAGCCGACCGTGGAGGCCCACTTCACGCTGACCTTGGTCAGGTAGTTGGTGAAGATGTTGGTCGTTCCGCTTCCATCGGACCGGTGGGCGACCGTGATGTTGAGGTCAGGAAGGTTCACCCCTTCGTTGATCTCGGCGATCTGCGGGTCGTTCCACTTGGTGATGGCGCCCATGTACATATCGGCCAGGACGGCCGGGGTCAGCTTCAACCCGCTGGACACGCCGGGGACGTTGTAGGCCAAGGCCACCGCGCCGGCGACCGTCGGGAAGTGCATGCAACCGTCCTTGATCTTCGCGACCTGCTCGTCGGTCAAGGGAGCGTCGGACGCCCCGAAGTCCACGGTGCCGTTGGTCATCTGTTGGATGCCCCCGCCGGACCCGATGGATTGGTAGTTGATGGCCGTCCCGGTCTTCTGGTTGTACTCATAGAACCACTTGGAGTAGATGGGATAGGGGAAAGTGGCCCCGGCTCCGTTCAAGGAACCGGCGTTGGCCAAGCTGGTAGCCGTCATGACGGCCGCCGCCAGGGCTCCTTTCAGGATGGTTTGCAGATTTTTCATTTTCGCTTCTCCTCGTTTGGATTTTAATTCTCGTTCGTACTTCAGATGTTACAGGGATGTTAACTAACCTTCCTGCCAACCCCCTTTTTAACGAGGGGAGAGGGGGCCGGCCCGGTTCCCTGACTACCGGGCGGCCCCAGGATGAAGTCGATTAAAGGTTGACGATGCAATCCAGGTAAGTGCGGAATTCCGGATTGTGCTTGCTCGCAGTGCTGATCAAAGCGTAATACTCCTTGCCATTGACCCACTGGGTCAGCTTCAAGGTCACACCCGGATCCAACAAGGTGGAGCAATATCCCGACAGATATTGGGTATTGGTCCGGCCGGAGTCGTCATCCACCAGGGTAGGCAACTGGGCATTCGGATCCACCTGGGCGGCGAAAACGCCAGCGGCGAACTCGCCCACCTCTTTGTTCTGGCCAAAGTCCACGCCCAACAACCAGGCATACTGGTTGGTGAAGGTCGAGCTATAGACATTGCCGGCGATGGGGAGGTTCATGCCGTTCAGATTGTCCGTCATGTGCAAGGTCCACTTCATGGGGACATCCCCCAGCTTGGACTTGAAGGTCAACATCCCTTCCACCACGTTGAAATCGCGGTAAACACCACCCGGGTCAGTGACGCCAGAGGTGAAAACGGTCGTGGACCCAAAACCCAATCCATTGGCGGCAAGAAGGGTGGTATTGGGAATGTACTCGTAGCCGACCATGATGCCCAAGGAATCCTTGTCCATCTTGATGTCATATTCGGCCTGAACGTTGTCCATGAAGAAGTCCCATTTTTGGGCAACCCCATTGATGGTGACCGGAGCTTGGTTCACCAGTTCAAAATAGGTCGCCCGGAGGGTGAAGTCGCTCTTCTGGAATTGGATCAAGGCGCCTTCCGGTTGGATATCCGGGTCCCAGGTGATGACCGACTTCGTCAAAGGGTTCCCCATTTTGCCGGCGGTGACAAGCAACATGCCGTTCGCGAAACTCGGCTTCCAATCGATCTGAGCGGTATCGATCGTCAAGAACGGGGTGACCATACCAGTGTCAAAAGTATTGTTCTGCGACCAAGGGGAATTGTTCGAGCCAGTGGCGATCCGGATCTTCCCAGTGAAATCCCCGGAAGTCATCGCGGCCCCGAAGCGGGCGCGATACCGACCCAGGCTCTGGTCGGCGATCGTGGTCCCAGCCGTGCTCGAGCTTTGGGCGATGAAGGCGTAACGAAGACGAACATCCCCGAAGAACTTCAGTTTCAACTGCTTATCAATGTCGTTCATGTGGGCGGACATGCTGCCCAACGCCGAATTGATATCGTCCATGGACGTACCTTCATCTTGGGCGGAAGCGGACGAGCCCAGGGGCAACGCCAGCATTCCGGCCATCAAAAGCGCCAGCAACCAAAAGCGTTTCATAACCTCTCCTTAGATCTTGTTTTTTTACGGCTCTCCCCGAAACGGGTTCATCAGTTCCCAGGTCGAAGGCGGGGTGTGGGGGTGGCTTAGCCTTCCAACATCATCTAAGGACCGGGCGGCCCGGCCTCCTTGATGATTACCCACGTCAGGAGACTTCCGGGACCTAGACCCACTTCAGGAAAAAATCTGGGCGAACTCTACAGGTAGGGGTCCCTCGAAACATTTCACCAAGGTTAAATCCGGGTTAAGTTTGGATGGACCTACCAAAAGAAAACCAGCTCTACGAAAGAAGCGAATGCACCCAATGGATCCCGGCGAAGGCGCTGCTGACCCCCAGGACCATCCCGGCCACCACATCGGTCGGATAATGGACGCCCAGGAACACCCTTGAAAAACCCACCAGGCAGGCCCAAAGGACCGCCGGGACCATCAGGAACGGGAATGCGCCCGAAATAAGGACCGCCATCAGGAAGGCCGCGCCCGTATGGCCGGAAGGAAAAGAGAATTCATCGGGCGGGACGATATGGAAATGAACGTTCGGTCTTTGAACGAAGGGCCTTGGCCGTTTGATGTTCTTTTTGAGGAGGTAATAGGCGGAAAGCTCCAACGCGAACCCGATCATTCCCGCCATGACCCATGGCAGTGTTTCCGGCCGCAAAAGAACGCCCAGGAACCCGAGGATCAGGAAGGAATAACTTTCGGCGCTGTGGGAAAGGACCCGGAAGAACGCTTTCCAGAAGCGGCGATGGGCGTTGTCGAAGACGCGCTCAAAGAGCCGCCCATCCCAAGCCGTGACTTTTTGCAGGATCCCCGAGGCCAAAGTTCCCCCTTTTCGTTGGGAGAAGGCTAGGGCCCCTATGTTTCCGAACGGTAAAGCGGCCATTAAAGCCCCGAAAACAAAGGAAGGACAAAAAGGCCCTAAAATCCTGAAGATTTAACATTGATCTCCATGCCCGCCCTTTTTTTCCTGATAAAATACGGCCTTTTCAGTCCCAACCCTCGAGAAGGCCCCTGATGCCCACCCTTTGCTCCATCGATGTCGGTTCCAACGCCATGCGGCTGGCCATTGGATTCATGGACCATAACCGCCAGCTCCACGTGGTCGAGGACCTTCGGGAGCCGGTCCGCCTCGGTCAGGATGTCTTCACCAAGGGTTATATAACGAAGGAAACCACCCAACGGGCCCTGGAAGCCTTCCGCCACTTCCGCGAGGTGATCGACCAGAATCGCGTCCTCAAGACCCGGGCCGTGGCCACCAGCGCCCTTCGCGAATCGAAGAACCGGGACGTCTTCATCAAGAAGGTCTTCCAGGCCACCGGGATCGAGCTCAAGACCATCACAGGCGAGGAAGAGGCCCTGCTGGTCTACCTGGCCGTCTCCAAGAAGATCCCCCTGGAGGGGCGCACCGCCATGCTGGTGGACATCGGCGGCGGCAGCGTCGAGATCACCCTGGCCCGCAACGGCAAGATCCTGGCCGCCGAGAGCTTCCAGATGGGGGCCGTCCGTCTCCTGCAGGTCCTGGAAAAGGAAAAATACGGCGAGAAGAAATTCAACCACATGGTCCAGGAATACGTGGAGGCCGCCCGGCGCCGTTTCAACGCCAAATTGTCCGGCCAAAAGATCGAGCTCTGCGTGGGCACCGGGGGCAACCTGGATGCCCTGCTCGACCTCAAATCCAGGCTCCTCCATAAGGAAGGATCCGGTTTCGTCACCCGGGCCGAATTGGACGCCCTTCTGACGCGCTTGCGGAAGATCCCCTACGACGAAAGGATAACGCGGCTGGGCCTCCGGCCGGACCGCGCGGATGTCATCATCCCCGCCACCACGGCCCTCCGCCAGATCATGGACGTGAGCCATAGTCCCCGGATCTACATCCCCAATGTGGGCGTGAAGGAAGGGCTCCTGATCGACATGGTCTCCGAGCTGCTGACCGGGAAGCCTCCCCTCCACCGTGACGAGGTCATGGAGTCCATCCAAAGGACCGGCCTCCGTTACGCCTACGATCAGGCCCATGCCGAGACCGTCTCGCGCCTGGCCTTGGACCTTTTCGACAAGACGAAGAAAATGCACCGCCTGGGGGACGAATTCAAACTGGTGCTGGAGGCCGCCGCCCGCCTCCACGATATCGGCCAGTTCGTGAATTACGCGGCCCATCACAAGCATTCCTACTATCTGATCAAGGCCACCCCCCTGATCGGTCTGAAGGTCGAGCAGGTCGAATTGATCGCCAATATCGCCCGTTATCACCGTAAGGCATTGCCCAAAGCCACCCACGAGAACTTCCGCCCCCTGGACCCCCGTCAAAAGGTCCTGGTCTGGAAGCTCGCTTCCCTGCTCCGCGTGGCGGACGCCATGGACCATGACCACTCGGGCCGGGTCCAGGAGTTCCGTATCCTTTCCACCCGCCCGCAATTCGCGATCCGGATGGTCGGCAAGGGCGACCTCCTTCTGGAACGCTGGGCCCTGATGAAGAAGTGCGACATGTTCGAGAAGACCTTCAAGGTCAAATTCGCCGTCAAAAGCTGACAAGGAACAGGGATAAACCCGGATGAATAAGGATAAAGGACCTAGTGATTTGACCAAGCAGGTGATCGGTTGCGCCTACAAGGTCAGCGACTTGATGAACTTCGGGCAGCCCAAGGTACGGATCCGGCGGTTCTCGAATCGCCTTTCTTCCCATCGCCGTCCATCGGCGTCCATCCCTGTTCCAAAGGAGTCTTGAGAATGCCCAAGTCCAACCAAGAGGTCGAAGGCAAACTGATCGCCGTGGAAGGCCTGGACGGGTCCGGAAAGTCGACCCAGATACGGCTCCTGAAGCGCTGGCTGGAGCTGGAAGGCTACAAGGTCTTCTTCACCGAATGGAACTCCTCCGAACTCGTCCGAAAGGCGACCCGCAAGGGCAAGAAGAAGAAACTGCTAACCCCCACCACCTTTTCCCTCATCCACGCCACCGACTTCGCCGACCGTTACGAGCGGCAGATCCTTCCCCTCCTGAAGGGGGGCTACCTGGTCCTGGCGGACCGCTACGTCTATACCGCCTTCGCCCGCGATTCGGTCCGGGGCTGCGACCGCGACTGGTTGCGCAAGCTCTACCGCTTCGCCCGGAAGCCCGACATCACCTTCTTCTTTGAGCTTCCCCTGGAGGTCGCCCTGGGCCGGATCCTGGAGGGACGCCCCGCCTTGAAATACCATGAGGCCGGCCTGGACATGGGATTCTCCAAGGACCCCTATGAATCCTTCCGGATCTTCCAGGGCAGGATCTACGAGGAATACGGCCGCATCTTCAAGGAATTCAACGCCGAACGCATCAACGCCACCGATCCCTCCGAACTCCAGCAGGCCCGGATGCGGGACGTCGTCAAGAAACTGATCGACCTCAAGAAATTCAAGCTCAAGCGGGGAGGCGCGGAATGAAGACCAAGCGTTTTTACGGCAAGGGCCTCCCGAACGTCGACCCGACCCAGCTCAAGGGGAACCTTATCGTCATCGAGGGGTCCGACGGGGCGGGACGTTCCACCCAGATCAGCTTCCTCCAGAACTGGCTCGAGCGGCGGGGTTATCCCACCGTGGTGGTGGGGCTCAAAAGGTCCGAACTGGTCGGCGAGGCCCTGGCGGAGGCCATGCACGGCAACACCCTGAACGCCCTGACCCTCAACCTTTTCTACGCCACTGATTTCGCCGACCAGCTGGAACGGGTCATCCTGCCTGCCCTCAAGGCGGGGTTCGTGGTGCTGGCCGACCGCTATATCTACACCCTCATGGCCCGGGACATCGTCCGGGGATCTTCCATGGACTGGCTCCGGGAGATCTACGGTTTCGCCCTGGAGCCCGACGCCGTCTTTTACCTCAACACCAGCCCCAAGACCCTGGCCGAGCGGAATTTCCAGAAACGGGGCTATTTGGACTACTGGGAATCGGGCATGGACATCCAGCGGGTCGGGAGCATGTACGATAATTTCATCAAGTACCAGAACAAGCTCCACAAGGTCTTCCTGGCCCTGCAGCGGGAGTACGGTTTCTTCAGCGTCGCCGCCTCCCGATCCCCCCTTTCGATCGCCAAGGAGATCCGGGCGCGGGTGGAGAAGATCCTCCTTTCCGACCGTCCCGCCGCCCCCGCCGTCCCTCCCAAGGAACCGGCGGCGCCGCCCGAAAAGTCCGCGGCCCCCAAGGAAACCACGAACTGACCCGGGGGTCGCCTGTAACCCCGCGGCCGGCCGTCCCGTAATCCTCAACGAAGATGAACGACCGAAGGGGGGTACCATGGACCGAAAGATAGTGGCTGGTTCCCTCGTCTTGGGCCTCCTGGCCTTGCTGCCGGGCGGCTCCGAGGCGAAGGCCAAGGCGAAGGAAAAGATCGGCATCAAGGGGTGCTATATGGGCAAGTGGAAGGGCGACAAGGTGGTCAAGACGGACGCCGAATGGAAGAAGGCGCTGACCCCCGAGCAATACGAGATCCTGCGCGGCCACGGGACCGAGAGGGCCTGCACCGGCCTTTACTGGAACAACCACGAGAAGGGCGTCTATCACTGCGCCGGGTGCGGGTTGGAGATCTTCGTTTCGGACACGAAGTTCGAGTCGGGCACCGGCTGGCCCAGCTTCTTCAAACCCATCTATCCGGAGAACATCGCCACCCGCGAGGACCACTCCTGGGGCATGGACCGGGTCGAGATCCACTGTCCCCGTTGCGGCGGGCACCTGGGCCATGTTTTCGAGGATGGTCCCCCGCCCACGGGCCTGCGCTACTGCGTGAACTCGGCCTCGGTCACCTTCGTCCCGGACTCCCCCGCCAAGAAGTGAACTAGGCCGTCCCGCCGGGCTCGCCGGGGGCCGCTTCCCCGGCGGGTCCCTCCGGGGTCCTCGGTTCCATGGCATCGATGGGTTCCAAAAGGGTCTTGAAGTAGTGGATGAAATGCTTGTGCTGAAGGTAAACGAACTCGAACAGCGTGTCATGCAGTTCGTAGTTCTTCTCGTTCCCCAACCGGCGCAGGAGGTCCTTCACGCAATAATAGCGGGGGCCCGGCCCGCCCGACTCCTCCTGTTCCTCCATCCAATGGACCTTGTATTTCTCCGACAGGTCCTGGACCTTCAGGCAGAGGTCCATCAGGTGCCCGCCGTCCCGGTAGGGGATCACGGTCTGGAGCCGCAGGTTCTCCACGATGTAATCGTCCACGATGTCCTGGCGGTCCTCCGCGTCGATCTGCCGTTCGACGAAGTCCTCCTTCAGGGTCTGGAAGAGGTTGCAGGCGTTGAGGGCCAGGATCTGCTCCAGGAGCTCCGGCGCGCCGACCGCGGCCAGGTTCTTGGCCTGGATCACGGCCAGGGTCTGTTGGACCCCGGTGACCTTGATCAGGTTCTTGGCGATCTTGAGGCTGGCGCCCTCGAACAAGGAAAACATGTAACCTCTTGGGCAAGGAATATTTTTCTCACGCCACACAGTCACTGGATTCTACCCAAGACCAGGCCCCGGCCCCAACAACTTACCCAAGGTCCTTAGGCCTGCGGGCGGGGCCTGCGGAAATGGGCCAGGAAATGGCTGTGCTGGACGTACATGAATTCGAAAAGGGCGTCACGGAGGTCCAACTGGTCCTCGGCCCCAAGGTGTTCAAGGACCGCCTTCACGCAAAAATAGCGGGGCCCCGGGTTGCCGGGATCCTGAGGGGTCCCGTACCAAAAGGACTCCAGTTCTTCGGCGGCCTTCAGGATATCCTGGCACTTTTCCATCAACTCCGCCCCATCCCGGAAGACCTGCAGGTCCTGGCGGCGGAGGGATTCCACGATGTAATCGTCCAGGATGTCCTGGCGATCCTCCTCCTGGACCTGGGCCTGGATATGCTCCAGCTTCAGGGTCCGGCTGAGGTTGCAGGCGCTCATGGCCAGGACCCATTTCAAGAGTTCCTCCGGAGGCGCGGTCCCGCCATGGCCCGCCGTCTTGAAAAGGGACAGGCTCTCCTCCAACCCCGAGGAACCGATCAGTTCACGGGCGACCTCAAGACTGTTCAATGCCGGCATCCCGGATAAGCGCGAACCATGATCCCAGCCTCCCCGAAGGCTTTTTCACCGCCCGGACCGGCCCAAGATCCGGCCGTCTCGAACGGACAGGGTCATTCTAAGGAAAGGACCGGGAAAAGATCGCCAAAAGAAGGCCCCCGAAAGGGGTTCAGTCCAGGGGAATGGCTAAAAGGATCGTAAAAGTGCTGCCCTTCCCTTCCTCGCTCTGCAGGACCACTTCCCCTTCCATTTTTTCGACCAGGTGCTTCACGATGGAAAGCCCCAGGCCGGTCCCGCCCGCCTCCCGGCTGCGGGAAACATCCACCCGGAAGAAGCGCTCGAAGACCCGGGCCTGGGCCTCTTTGGGGATACCGGGCCCCTGGTCCTGGACGAAAAGGGCGACCTTGCTCTGCGGCCTTTCCTCGGCGCCGATGACGATCCGGCTCTTCTCCGGCGAATACTTGATGGCGTTGTCCAACAGGTTCTCGAAGACGTGGAAGAGGCCTTCCCGATGGGCCTCCACCAGGGTGCGCGGCGGGACCTTGAGATCGATCCCGATGCCCTTGGCCTCCCATTTCGCCTTCAGCAGGTCCACCGCCTGCTGGGCGGTCTCGGCGACGTCCACCGCTTCGAGGGAAGTGATGAACATTCCGCTTTCGATGCGGGAAAGCTCCAGGACGTCGGTGATGAGGGCGTTCAACCGCTGGGCCTGGTCCGAGATCTTCTGGAGGAATTGGACCCGGTTCTTCTTGTCGTCCAGCGCGCCCGAGATCAACGTCTCGACGTAGCCCAGGATGGCCGTCAGGGGCGTCTTCAGTTCGTGGGAAACGTTGGCCACGAACTCGGTGCGCATGCGCATGAGGCGCTTGAAGGAAGTGATGTCGGAGAAGACCAGGATGTGCCCTAGGACCTGTTCCCGGTCCGTGCGCACCGAGGCCACGCTGACCGTGAAGGTCCGCTCCTCGGTCCCGCTGAACTCCATCTCGCCGACCGAAAGGCCTTCCTGCTTGGAACGGGCCAGGAGGTCGGCCAGGGCCGGGTGCCGGACCAACTCCAGGTAATGCTTCCCCAGGTGCGATTTTTCCGACCCTCCCAAGATCCTCTCCGCCGTGGGGTTCATCAGGACCACCCGGTCCGCCTGGTTCAAGAGGAGGACGCCCTCTCCCATGCTGTTGAGGATGACGTTGAGCATGGACTCGTTGGACCCCAGGCGTTCCAGCATCTCCTCGAAATTCCTGCCCGGGATGTAGACATCCCGCAGGCCTTCCGGTCCCTTGGGGACGCTTGCGGCCGTCGGTTCCGGGACCCCGGGGGACGGGGAGCCCTTCCACCCGGCGAAAGCCGCCGCGATGCCGGCGCCTCCCGCGAGGCAGGCCAGCCCGGCCCACCCTAAATAATGGAAGGAAAGGAATAGTCCCACCCCGGCGGGGAGGACCCAGACCAGGGGCGATGACGGAGGACGGCCTTCGGGCATGTTGGACCTTGGAGGGATCAGGAAGGGCTCAGGTTTCTTCCTTGAAGAGATAACCATATCCCTTCACGGTCTGGATGTGCTTTTGGTAGCCCCCCAGCTTCTCCCGGAGGCGGCGCACATGCACATCGACCGTGCGGGTGGTGCCGAAATAATCATAACCCCAAACATTGTTCAAAAGCACATCCCGCGACAGGACCCGCCCGGGGTGGGTGAGGAAATAATCCAAAAGCTCGAATTCCTTGGCGGTCAGGCCCAGTTTCTGGGTCTTGAGCACCACCTCGTGCTTGGCCCGGTTCAGGGTCAGGTCCTTGAACTTCTGGAGCACTTCCCCCTCGCCCGCCTTGCTGAAGCGCCTGAGCACCGCCCGCACCCGGGCCAGGAGTTCCTTGACCGAGAAGGGCTTGGTCACGTAATCGTCCGCGCCCAGCTCCAGGCCCACGATCTTGTCCGATTCCTCGCCCTTGGCGGTCAGCATCACCACGGGAATGTGGTTGGTCTTGGGGTTGGATTTGAGGGTCTTGCAGACGGTCAACCCGTCCACCTTGGGGAGCATGAGGTCCAGCAGGACCAGGTCGGGCATCTTCTCCGGGATCTTCTTCAGCGCGGCTTCCCCGTCCATCTCCGAAAGGACCCGGTAGCCGTCCTTTTCCAGGTTATAGGTCAAAAGCTCCACAAGGTCCTTCTCGTCCTCGACTACGAAAATCTGCTTCATGCCGGTCCCTCGATGCCGTCGGATGGGACGGATTATATCGAAGGGCTTCCGGGGCCATGTTAAAAACTTGTAAAACCAATTTACACGGGACGGAACGCTCTCCGCCGCGTCCAAAGACCGAGGATGGTTTTACGGTGAATTTACCCCGGCTTCGCCCCGGACTTTCGGGCAGGGCCTATCGTGGGCCGCATCGAAGGAGGTCGCGATGAAAAAGATCATGTTGATCGATTCGGACGTCGAACAACTCCGGACCCTGGACAAGGGCCTTTCGAACTCTTTCCAACTGTTGAATTGCAGCCGGGGCGAAAAGGCCCTGGACCTTTACCGCATCTTCCTCCCGCACGCCCTGGTCCTCGACCCCACCACTCCGGGCCTTCCGGAAAGCGGCTTCCTCCGTTCGCTCCGGGAGCTCCCCGGTGGCTACCGGATCCCGGTCCTGGCCTTGACCAGGATCCGCTCCACCCGGACCTTGGAGGATATCTTCCGCTGGAAGGTGGACGTGGTGCTTTCCAAGCCCTGCGCCGCCGAGCGCGCGGAAAAGAAACTGCGCGAGATGCTGGCCCATTTCCCCTCGAAGCCCGCGCCCGCCCGTCCCGAACCGGAAGATCTATTAACCTCGATTTAACGCCCGCTTGACCGCGCGTTGACCCCGCTTTTTTAACCTGTTCGCGAATGGCCAAGGCTGACCTACACCTTCACACCGACTTCTCCGACGGTCTCCACCCTCCCCACAGGGTCGTAAAAGCCGCCTCCCTCGCCGGTCTTCAGTTCATCGCCGTCACCGACCACGACACCATGGAAGGCGCTTTCCGCGCCAAGGAATACTCCCTTCGCCGGCCCGACCTGGGCGTCCAGGTCATCCTGGGCGAGGAGGTCAGCACCGTGAACGGCCATGTGATCGGCCTCTTCCTCCACGAATTCATCCCGGCCCGCCTCAGCGCCCGCCGCACGGTGGACCTGATCCACGAGCAGGGTGGCATCGCCATCCTGGCCCATCCCTTCCACGTCTATACGGGCAAACAGTACCGCCATCCGAAGGCGGTCGATATCATGGACGACATCCCCTTCGACGGGGTCGAGACCATCAATCACGGGGACGCCCTTTCCTTCTGGAGCAACAAGAAGGCCCAAAAGGTCATGGAAGAGAGGAAGCTGGCCCCGATCGGCTGCAGCGACGCCCATAATTCCCAGTTCATCGGGATGGCCTATACCGAATTCGAGGGCGACAAGGCCGAGGACCTGCGGGCCGCCATCCTGGCCCGCCGGACCCTGGCCAAATGCGACCGCCATTGGGGGGTCCGGGACATCCTGGTCCACCTGCGCGACGCCGCCCCGGTCCTCAGCCGTTATTCCAAGAAGATGTCCGAGATCCCCGCCCCTTAATCCCTACCAATGCTGGCATTGCGCCTTGAGGGCGGCATAGTTCTCCGGGGTGTCCAGTTTCGCCTGCTCGGCCTCCAACTCGTCCCGGAAACCCTGGAAGAGCGGGTCCGTGACCTGCGAAATGATCTCCGCCACCCGGGCCTTCCCCGCCTCGAAGGAAGCGGCCGTCACCGGACGGCTTTCCAAGGGTATCTCCAGGGAGTTCCCGATCTTGTCCCGGAAGATGCCCTCGTACTTCTCGTGGAGCGCCCGGTGGATCGCCACATGCTGGTTCTCGTGATCCAAGGTGGTCCGGTACTCGCAGGAGGCCTCCGGATAGGCGTTGGTCACATAGACGTTCAAGGTGTTGTATTCGAACTCCACCCGAAGGTCCTCCACCCAGACCCGGTACTCGTCCTTGAACCAGGCCTTGGACCACCCCACCTCGAATTGGGTCGCCAGGGAGAAGTCCGCCTGGGTGAGGCCATAGATATGGTAATGCTCCCCATAATCCCCTTTTCGGGCGATGGCCTCGATCTGGGCGGTGGAGAACACGTGGGAATAGGCCGGTTCGGCGAAATGGAACCGGTATTCCAAGGGAACGATGGCGTTGTTCCTCGGGTCGGCCAGGACATCCCGGCTCAACCCGCTGGTGCGGATGCTCAAGGCGTCCTGTCGCCAGTCGTAGACCAACCATCCCGCGAAGGGCACGATGAAGAGCAGGATCAGGAGGGCAAAAAGACGATTGTCCATGTTTCCAGCTTACCCCAAAATGACGGCGAAAACATTCGGGTGAAGTAGGACCCTTTACCGGTTCGCCGTCATCCCGAGGAGCTAAGCCGATAGGCTTGGTGAGCGACGCGGGGATCCCAGGTTTTTCCGGTCCAGGGACCGGGGCTCGCCATGACGGAAACCACAAACCACCGAGGAACGATGTCCGAAGAGACCCAACTCCGTTCGAAGGTTCCCGCCCATCTGGCCTCCTTGGGCTTGGTCGATTACCTCGCCAAGCGCTTCCGTTATCAAACAGCCGAAGCCTGGCACGACCTGATCCTCGAAGGCAAGGTGACGGTCAACGGGAATTCCGTCCCCCCGGAGACCATCCTTCGCCAAGGCGACCTGGTCTCCTATTCGGTCATCCTCCGGGAACCGCCCGTGGACCGGAACATCCGCATCCTGCATGAGGAGGGGACCTTCCTGGTCGCCGACAAGCCCGGCCAACTCCCTTCCCATGCGGACGGCAATTTCATCAAGAACACCTTCATTTACATCCTCGGGGAAATGCTCCGGTCCAAGGGATGGAAGGGCGAGGCGAAACTGGTGCACCGCCTGGACCGCGAGACCAGCGGGCTCATGGTCGTGGCCAAGGACAAAAAATCCCACCAGGCCTTGGTCCAGCAATTCGAGAAGGGACTGGTCGAAAAGGAATACGAGACGGTGGTGAAGGGCGACCTGGCCGAGGAGGGATTCGAGGTGGCCGGTGCCATCGGCCGGGATGAGCAAAGCGAGATCTCGGTCCGGCAGAAAGTCGTTCCCGAGGGGACGCCCTTTTCAAAACCGGCCCGGACCCTTTTCCGGAAGATCGCTGGCCTGAGGGGCTATACCCACCTACGCTGCATCCCCAAGACCGGCCGGACCAACCAGATCCGGGTCCACCTGGATTCCATCGGCCATCCGGTCGTCGGGGACAAGCTTTATGGAAGGACCGACGCCGAATTCCTCGCTTATCTTCGTCACGTCAAGGCCGGCGGGGACCCGGGTTGGAAAGGGGTCCTGGAAAGCGACCGGCAACTGCTCCACGCCTCGAAACTGGCCTTCGCCCACCCCGTCACCGGTCAAAAGATCTCGTTCGCCGCTGAATTACCCGCCGATATGAAAGACTTTATCGAAAATCACCAAGTTTGAACCACAGGGAACCCGGCGGTTACGGAGTTAAAGCCGTTTGGTTCAGGTCAAAAATCCTTCTCCGTGTTCTCCGTGCCCTCCGTGGTAAAAGCCTTATTTCTTAAGGACAGCCGCGAAGTTGCCGTCCTCCTGATCGAAAGCCTCGACGATCTTCATTTCCCGGTAACCCAATTCCTTCGCGAATCTTTCCAGATTATGGCGGCTGAAAAGATGCAGGTGTTCCCGGGGCTTCAAGGCGCCCCAATTCTCCCGTCTTTCCATGGCCAGCGGGTCCTGGGTATCCGGGGTTTGGACCAGCAAAAGTCCTTGGGGCGCCAGCATTTCGAAGATCCGGCTCATGTCCTTGCGGGGGTCCTCAAAATGCTCGATCACATCGATGGCGGAGATGGCATCGAACATGCCCGCCTTGAAAGAGGTTTGGGCTTCTCCGAAACCCGTCGAGTGGACCTGGTCCGCGAACTGCGGATATTGCTTTTTGAAAGGGATGGTCAACTCGGGCACCAGCTCCACCCCATGGACGTCCCAGCCCTTCTCGGCGGCCGCCGCCAGGAGGAACCCCTTATTGCAACCGATATCCAGGAAAACCCCGGCCGGGCAGGCCGAGTTCCGCATCACCTGGTCGAAGACGCGCCGCGCCCGTTCCATGGACCTTTCGAAGTTCTTGGCGCCCTGGAAGGAACGGAACGGCATGAAAAGCTTGCGCCGGAGGGATTTGAAGCCTCCCCCGTCATAGGACCCATAAAGCTTGTCCGGGGGCTCGATGACATCCACATAGACCAGGCCGCACCCGGGACATTTCAGGTAGTCGTGGTCCTCGACCTTGGCATAGGGGACGCCCTCTTTCCCGCAAAGGAAGCAGGGCCGGACGGTCCCGCCCATCAGACGGCCAAGAGGAACTTCATGGAAATGTCCGCCCAGCCCCTCAGGTATTCGTGGGAATAATCCGGGTAAATGACCGCTTCCTTCTTGGCCTTGATCCTGTTGAAGGCCGCGAACTGGGTGGAGGGCGGGCAGATGGGGTCCATCAGGGTGATGCCCATCAGCGTCTCCGCCTTGATGCGGGGCGCCAAGTGATGGACGTCGATATAGCCCAGTTTCGTGAATATCTCCTTTTCCTTCTCATGGAAAGGGTCGAAGCTGCGGAAGAAATATTGAAGTTCCTCGTAGGCGTCCTTGGCCAGGTCCATTTCCCAGACCCTCTGGTAGTCCGAAAGGAAGGGATAAAAGGGCGCGATGCGCTTGACCCTCGGTTCCAAGGCCGCGCAGGCCAGGGTCAGGGCCCCACCCTGGCTCCCGCCCCGGGCCGCCACCCGCTTCACGTCCACACCCGGCAACTCCAGAACGATCTTGGCCATCTGCGCGCAATCCAGGAAGATCTGCCGGAACAGGAGCTTTTCCGGCTCATCGTCCAAACCCCGGACAAAGTGTCCGCGCAGGGTCATCCCCTTGGTGCCGCCGTTGTCCTCCGAGCTACCGCCCTGGCCCCGGCAATCCAGGCTGACGACGGTGAACCCTTCCGCCACATAAGCCAACGCATCGGACCAATCCCCGGAATGGACGCTATAGCCATGGAAGGACAAGAGAACGGGTTGCGGGCCTTTCGCATGGGTGGGCCGGACCAACTTGGCGTGGATACGGGCCCCGCCCACTCCGGTCCAATAAAGATCGAAGAATTGGGCGTAAGAGACCGACAGGGTCTTGTTCGGCACGCTCTCGATCTTCGGATCGGTCTCCCGCATCGCCCTCAGCCCCTTCTCCCAAAAGGCATCGAAGTCCTTGGGTTTGGGGTTGATCCCCTTGTACTTCTTCAGCTTGGCCAACGGCATGTCGAGGACTGGCATGTTCCCTTCCTTATATGGGTGATATAGGGCCTACAGCGACCCTTCCTTTTGCTCCCAAAGCGCGATCCCGCCCAAGATCCCCGCTTCATTGGGAACGACCTTCGTGTTCTTCGCCAACTTGAAGTTCAACTCGCGGGCGTTACCCCCACCGATATAGACCAGGTCCGGGTTCAGGAGCGTGTTCAAAAGTTCCAAAGCGTGCCGCACCCGCTTGTTCCATTTCTTCCGGCCCTTCTTCTTGAGCACCTTGTCGCCGATATATTCGTTGTAGGTCTTGTTGTGCCAGGCCGGATGCTGGGCCAGTTCCATCCTCTGCATCAGCTCCCCGTTCTTGAAAAGCGCCGTCCCCACCCCGGTCCCCAGGGTCACCACCAATTCCAGCCCCTTCCCCTTCACCACCGCTAGGCCCTGCATGTCCGCGTCGTTGAGGAGCCGCACGGGCTTGCCCCATATCTTTCCCAGGGTTGTGCAAAGCGGGAACCGCGACCATTTCTCATCCTTGAAATGGGGGGCGGTGATGACCTTTCCTTCCCGGACCACACCGGGAAATCCGATGGAGACCCGGTCAAAGGCGGGCAAGGGTTCGACCAGTTGAACGAGGGCTTCCACCAGGACCTTCGGGGGGCAGGGATAGGGAGTGTCCATCCGGACCCGGTCCACCACCATCTTTCCGTTCCTATCCAGGACCGAGGCCTTGAGGCCGGTGCCCCCGATGTCGATGGACAGGGTCAAGGGGCCTTGGGCCGAGGTCTTTTTGGACTGTTTCAGGGTTTTCCTCCAGGCTTATTCTATGGGTGGGTATTTTAACCAACCGGCGAGCATAGGCCACGAAATCCATGGACTCCCTATCCCTTAAAATCCTCCCCTGGAACGGTCATAAAGCCGCTTTATCCCTGACATTCGATGACGGGGTTCCCGCCCATTGGGAGATCGCCGCGCCCGCGTTGGAACGCCGGGGGCTTCGCGGGACCTTTTTCGTCGTGGCGGGACGATCCCAGGACCAGCAAGGCTGGAAGCGGCTCGTCGAAGGCGGCCATGAGGTCGCCAACCACTCCATCTCCCATAAAAGGACCAAGGACCTGGGTCCCGGCGAGGATGTCCGGCAGGTCGCCGAAGCGAAAGCGGCCCTGGAAAGGATCCTGAAGGTCCCCATCCATACCTTCGCCTATCCCTTCACCGAAACGACCCCCGGGTTGAAAGAGGCGGCCCAGGCCCACCACTTCCTCTCGCGCGGCGGCCAAGGTCGCTATTATTGGGCGCCCCAAGAGGACCCCGATTGGTCCGAGGTCCCAAGCCAGGTCGCCATGAGCAGCTTCCCCTTATCGACCTACGAGAAATGGGTCCAAGAAACCTACCGCCAGGAAAGTTGGACCATTTTCCAACTGCATGGCATCGAGGGTGGCGGCGAAGGCTGGCAACCCATGCCCCGCGCCGTCTTCGATGGACTGCTGGACCTCATCGCCTCCCAAAAGGACAAGATCTGGGTCGCCCCTTTCGCCGAGGTGGGGGCCTACTGGAAAGCGCAGAAGATCATCGAAAAAGCGCTGGCGGACGCGTTCCCCGGCCGACCCATCGCTTGGAAAAGACCCGACCCTTTTCCTGCCGGCGTCATCCTGAAGGCTCTCTGGAAAGGAAGCCCTCTTTCGGTCCCGTTCGACACAGGAGCCCTCCCCCTAGGCCTGCTTTGACACTATTTCCTCTTACTTCGTCTAAAATATGCCGCCGGATCATCGAACCGAAAGGTCTTTCATGAAAACCGCCTGTCTCTTGGCCGCCATCCTGGCCCTATCCCCCTTGGCCTTATCGGCCAAGGAGGTCCCTTTCGAGGTCCTTCCCTGGAACGGCTATAAAGCCGCCCTTTCCCTCACCTACGATGACGCCGATCCCATCCACCTGGATGTCGCCATCCCCGAGATGAACAAACGGGGTTTGAGGGGCACCTTCTTCCTCATCGCCGGCAAGATGGGCCGGGACGAGGAGTGGAAGAAGGCCTTCCAGTCCGGCCAGGAGATCGGCAACCACAGCTGGAGCCACCGGCATATCGCCGACTTCAAACCCGGGGACGAGAAGACCGAGGTGGAACAGGCCAAGGACAAGCTGGAGAAACTGACCGGCTCCCCCGTCCTCACCTTCGCCTATCCCTTCGTGGAGATCTCCCCCGAACTCAAGAAAAGCGTGGCCGCCCATGACTTCCTGGCCCGGGGCGGGGGCGGGGCCGCCTACCTGACCCCCGACCAGGACCCGGACTGGTTCAACATCCCCAGCCAAGCCACCATGACCGCCTACGCCTATGGGACCTATAAGGATTGGGTGGACCAGGACCTGGCCGGGGGCGCCTGGACGGTGCTCATGATCCACGCCATCGAGGGTTCGACCTGGTACCAACCCATCCCCAAGAGGAGCTACCTCGACTTGCTGGATTATTTGGCCCAGAACTCGAAACAGCTCTGGGTGGCCCCCTTCGGCGAGGTCGGCGCCTATTGGCGCGGCCAAAAGACCCTGGAAGCCGCCATTCCCTCCCGCCCCACGGACCAACTCCATTTGACCTGGAACAACCCCGATCATTTCCCCCAGGGGGTCCAAGTGAAGGTCCTGGCCCAGGGGGACAAGCTCCAGGTTTCCCAGAAGGGAAAGGTCCTGACCCCCATCGCAAAAGACACCTACCTGGTCTCCATGGACGCCGGGGAATTGACGCTCAAGAACGTGGCCTGGCACGGACCGACCCTGGCCGCCGCTGCGGGTGTCCACCAGGAAAAGGCCGCCGTCATCGATACCTCTTCCGTGGCCAAGGCCCCGGCCATGGACGTCCTGAAGGTGGATGATTTCGAATCGGGCGCTTCGGCCCTGGGCGGCATGTGGTGGGAAGGCTGCGACGGGAACGGCGTGACCAAGCTCTCCCCGGTGCCTTTCACGGCCTTGCCCGGCGGTTCGCCTACTTCCAGCGGCCATTGCGCGGGGATGAAGGGGCACATGGGGCCCATGCAGGCGCCCTGGCCCTGGGCCCTCTTGTCATTGTCCCTGGACCCTGCCGGTAAACCCATGGACCTCTCGGCCTACAGCGCGGTCCGGTTCTTCACCCAGGGGGACGGCAAGGCCCATTCCCTGTCCCTGAACAAGGCCTCGGTCACCGACTATTGCGATTTCCAGGGGAATTTCACGTCGCCCGCCGCCTGGACCCGGGTCACCCTGAAGTTCCAGGACCTCACCCAGCCGAATTGGGGCAAACAACTGGAGAAGACGTTCAACGACGTCACCAAATTGACCTTCACGCCCGGCAGCGCCGATCCCGACTTTGACTTCAAGGTCGATGATGTGGAATTCGTGAAATAGCCTGAAAATAAAAAGGGATCCACCGATCAAGGTGGATCCCTTTCGGTAAAAAGCCGCTGACGCCCCGGCTTAGTTCTCCGGCGGGGGCGGGATGTAGTTGTCCGCGCCCGGTTTGGGGACCGGCCGTTCGGCCAACTTCACGTGGAAGGGTCCGGCGGGCAGGCCATTGGACCCGACCAGGTTGCAGTCCGGGTTGTCCGCCCAGGCATAGCGCAGGTCATAGGGCTCGGGAACGTCCTCGCTCCAGACCAGCACCCCGTTCCCCTGGATCTTGGCCTTGGCCCAGTGATAGCGGCCGTCCTGGTCGCCCAGGGCGAAGCCCGTCACTTCCCCGCCGTCGCGGGTCTTCAATCCCTTGCCGGCGAAGGTCACCAATACCTTCCCGCCCGACCGTTTCGCCTTCATGAATTGCGGGCCCGAGGCCTCGATCTTCTTTCCATAGACGTTCTTGAGGGCCCAGAGCGCGGCCCGGCGGCCGACCTCGGTCTTGTTCTTGGGGTGGATATTCTCCGCTTCGCCCAGTTCAATGGTGGTCACCAACCCGACCGCGGGCACCTTTTGGGAGACCTCCCATTGGGCTTCCCGCAGGTCGGCCCAGCCGCTCTCCACCGGCGCCGCCTGGCGGGCCATGAAATTCGGGAGCTGGATGATGATGAAGGGGAATCTTTCGCCCCAGGCCTTGCGCCACCCGGAGATGAGGCCCGAGAGCAGCTGGGCGTACTGCCCCGCCCGGCCGGCGTTGGATTCGCCCTGGTACCAGACCACGCCCTTGATGGGAAAACCCGTCAGGGGATCGATCATCGCGTTATAGGCGACCGAAGGCAGGTCCGGCCAATAGGGGACCTGGATGGAGAAGTTCAGGGTGGTAATGCTTTCCGGCGTGAAGGCTTTCGGCGATCCCCAGCCTCCTTGCTTCAGGTCCGCGATCTCCACATGGACCTTCTGGGGGCTGTCCCCGGCCGTGAAGGTTTGGGTCATGGCGTAATAGTCATAATCGCCGATGCTGGGTTGTCCCAGGGTCAGTTTATAGGAACCCGTTCCCTTGACCTGGAACTCGATGGCTTGGTAGCCGCTCAGGTCGATGGTCGGCGAACCCAGGTTGGTGCTCACGCTCCCCCAGCCGCCGCCCATCATTTTCCCGTGGAACCGCATGGCCGGGCCCGTTTCCACATCGCCCGTACAGCCCGGTTTGACCGACGCGGACCAGGTGCCCTTCCCATCCTGGGGGGAAACGGGGACCTGGATCTCCTTCCCCGACTTGTCCTTGGGGATCAACCGGATGTCCGACACCGACAGGTCGTAGGGGAACCCCTCGGTCCAGGCGGTCCTTTGGACCTGGTTGGCCTCCCAATCCTTGGCGAGCTTGGCCAATTCCGGGTCCGCGTCCAGGTCCGCCCGGGGCGTCCAATCCTCGGCTCCGGTCCCGCCCCAACTCGCCGCCACCAACCCGACGGGGACCTTCAAGGCCTCATGGAGTTCCTTCCCGAAATGATAGGCCACCGCCGAGAAATCCCCGACCGTTCCCGGGGAACAGACCTGCCAGGAGCCTTTGACGTCGCTCACGGGGGTGAAGGAGGCCGTCTTTTCAACGGTGAAAAGCCGGATCTTGGGGAAGTCGGCCTTGGGGATCTCGGTGGAAGCGTCGCTGGAGGCCTTGGTGGCGAATTCCATATTGGATTGGCCCGACCCCATCCATACATCGCCCACCAGGACATCGGTGAGGGTCACCGACTCGTCGGAGGTCACGACCAGGGCATAGGGCCCGCCGGCCTGGCCCAAGGCCAGGGGGACCCTGAACTTCCCCTCGGCGTCCGCCTTTCCGGCGGCCTTCTTGCCGGCGATGGAGACCGTGACCTTCTGGCCCGGGTCGGCCCAGCCGAATACGGCCGACTTGCCCCGCTGGAGCACCATGTGGTCGCCGAAGATGGCGGGGAGCTTGAGCTTCGCCTCCGCCGCCGAGGCGGCGAGGATCACGGCCAGGAACAGGAATAGCTTTTTCATGAAAACCTCCGAAGGATTAACGGCACGACCATGAGCCACCGATGAAGGGGATGAACACCGATGGGACCTAAAACCGAAAACCTAAAAACTAAAGGATTTTTCCGCCTTTTTTTGTCCACGACCCAAAGCTCCGTGCTTTTCATCCTTATCGGAGTTCATCCCCTTCATCGGTGGCAAATTAGGTTTTGCTTCTCTGTGCTCTCTGTGGTTCGATCCGGCGTTAGAAGTCCGGGCCCTCGTATCCCAACAGCTTTTTCCCCTTCGCGTCGAACACCGCCAGGGCCGCCCGGCCCGCGGGTATATCCAACACGGCCTTGAACCCGAACTTCAAGTCCCTCACCTGGATCCGGTGGTCCCGGGAGCTCTCATTGAAGGCGATATAAAGGGCCGCTTTCGAGAACCTTTTGGGGAGCACGGTCACCTCGAACTCAGGGGCGCCTTTCAGTTCGCAATAGGGTTTGACCTTGCAGAAGGTTGCCAGGGCTCGGTAGAACTCCGCCACGCTCGCCCGCTGGTCGTTGGCTTCCACCGGGAGGGGCGAATAATAGAGGGCCGTCCCGTTCTTCTTAAGGACCTGCAGTTGGGCGGGCCGGGACGCGTCCTTGTCCACAACACCGGTCTTGTGGCTGCCATAGTTCAGGGGGATCGTCCCCCCTTTCATCCCCAGGGATTCCTCCGGCAGGACCTCGACCCGTTCCTCCTGGATGCCCAGACTGGAGAAACCCTCCGTCGCCCGGCCCCAGCCGTCCTGGGCCAAAGGCCCCGAGACCCAAAGGGTCCGGCCCTTGGCGGCCTTGACCCAACCTTGGGCGGCCACGCCGCCGAGGCGTTTGACCGATGGAAAGAGCAGGACCTTCTCCCCCGTCACCCGCTCATGCTCATGCTCGGCCAGGGTGAGGAAGGGCAGGCGCAGGGCCGCCAGGACCCGGTGCGACATCCGCTGGGCGGCCTGGGCATGGGACTTGGGCGAGAGGAGCCCGGTCAGGGACTCCACCACCGCGAGGGACGCTTCCTCCGGTTCTTCCTGCAGATAGGGGGCGGCCTTTTGGAAGAACTCCCCGAAGGCCTGCATCACCATGGCCTCGGGCCGCGCGGTCCGGTCGGCGCGCCAGGCGCCGATCTGCACCTCGTTGCGGTCGCTCATATATTGGTTGATGTTCCAGCACCATTGGATGAACCCGGCGCCTCCCATGAAGCTGGCGGCCAGCTTGCGCTCGAAGAGACGGGCGGCTTCCTCTTCGCTGCGGCGTTTCATCCGGTCCAGGTTGTCCGAGAACATGATCCCCGTCTCCTGGGATAGGAAGGGCTTGCCCTTGACCCGGGCGGCGGTGACGCCGGTCACGATGTCCTCGATCTCCCACCAGGTATGGTTGCAGGTGTAATCCAAGGGGCCGTGGAAGAGATGGTTGTTGGGACGCAGCGAGGAAACGCCGCCCTCGTCCTGTCCCACGCAGAAAAGCTGTCCGGTGGCTTCCTTCAATACCGCCACGTGGCCCGCCACCCAGTCGGCGAAGACCTGCTGGGCGAACCGGTTGAAGTCATAGGCCTTGGGCGAACGGGCCAGCTTGGCCCCCGGGGCCCAGGGTTCGGCGAAGTCCTTCTCTTCGGGCAGGGTGACCTGTTCCCAGGAGCAGAGCTCCTCGGGGGTCATGTTCCAGCGCACCCGCAGGGTCTCCAGGTCCCCGTGCTTCTTCTTCAGGTATTCGGTGAAAGCTCGCTCCTCCAATTTCCCGGGGAGCGGGCGCGTCTTCCAAAGGAGGGCCGGATTGGTGGTCGAGGGCTCGTTGATGAAATCCCAATGGACCGAGGGGATCCCCGCGTAACGGCGGATGAAGGAAAGCATGTATTCCCGCTGCAGGGCGATGGCCCGGGGGTCCAGGTAGGGGTGTTCGGAGGGGAAGGTGTCCGGGATGAAGGAGAAGAAATTGAAGGCGACCGCCAGCCCATGCTTGATCGAGGTCAAGAGGAAGGCGTCCAGGGAGCCAAGCACGTCCTCCCGGGTGTTGCCCGCGTCCAGGGTCGCCTGGCGGTGGGCGGCCCAGATGCCGGTACGGATCATGTTGATGCCCGAGGCCGCCATCTCGGCCATGTCCGCGTCCCAGACCGCCGGGTTGGGCAGGGTGATGAACTTGCGGGACACGTCCCCGGCCATGTAGGTGGTGCCCACGACCGGCAGGGTCTTCCCGTCCTTGAGGAACCGGGTGCCCTGGACCGTGATGGCCGGAGCGGTCTTGACCAGGTCCTCATCCCAACCCCAGAACCCCTGGACTAGGCTGTGCGAATAGCGGCCGTTGACCGAGACCTTGGCCTCGATACGGTAAAGGCCTGCTTCCACCGTGATGGGCAACGGGATCGTCCGATAGAAGGATGCTTTCTTGACCTGCGCCTTCAAGGTCTCCGCATGGACCTTTCCACCCTGGTCGAAGACCGTAAAGTCCACCTGGACCGAACGGTCATGGAGCGCGTGGCCCCGGACCCAGAGGTTCAGGGTCGGCTGGGCGCCCGGCTGGTAACAGGCCAGGCCGGGCCGGAGGGTCGTTTGGAAAGCGCCGCCCTTGGCGGCCAAGGCCAGGCGGGTGACCAGTTGGGAAAGGGCGTCGGTCCAACGGGGCAGGTTGGCCGGCAGGAAGGCCCAGCGGCCCCCGGCGAAAGGGCCCTGGTAGCGGTCCAGGAGCAGGGCCGGGGTCGAGACCCGGCGGCCTTTTTCGTCGATCCCCCAGATCAGGGGCTTCAATTCCCCGTCCATGGGTCCCGTGGAGCCGGTCCGGTCCTCCTCATCCACGGTGGTGAACCGAGGCATGAGCGAATGGGTCTCCAAGGGGGGCAGGTTCAGTGCCTGGAGGGACTCTTCACCCGGAGCCGCCTGGTATTTCTTCACCCGGGAAACGGGAACGCTGTTCAGCTGTTCGATGAAGAGGCTCTGGTAATAGGCCGTCTGGGCCGGTTCGGCCACCCAGCCCTTCCCGTCCCGGCGCACCGGGTTCTCCAGGGGCCTGCCGCCCAGGGCCAGCAGGTTCCCGCCCTTTTCCAGGTAACGAAAGATCCCCTCCCAGGCGTCCTTGGGGAAAGCGGAACCATAGGGCAGGACCAAAAGTTCGGTCTTGGCCGGGTCCAGGGACTGGAGACCCGCGATCCCCGCAAGGGTCACTGGGCCGGCGGAGGCCAGGGCCTTCTTGAGGAGGGCCGGCGGCAAGGGCGCCGTGCCCAAGGTCGGAAAGTCGGTTTCGTTGAAAAGAAGGATCACACCAACACCCCTCTAACCACAGAGATCACAGAGAGCACAGAGAAACTCCGGCATCCTCAAGCCTCACAACCATTGTTCGATGCCGTTCTCCGTGAACTCCGTGCCCTCCGTGGTTCGATCATTTCTTGTAGAACTTCCTGTTGATGCTGGCCGTCAATTCGGAAAGAACCCGGGCCGCCGTCTCCTTCCCGCTCCAGACCTTGTCCAGCGCCGGGACCGCCCAGCTGTTGTACCACTCGTTGATGTTCGGATCGACCGGCTGGAAGGTGCCGTCCTTCACCGCGTCCACCAGGAATCCCTTGGACTTGGGCGGCTTGCCGTCCAAGAAGACCGGCGACTTGGCCAGGGTCTTCAAGGCGGGCTGGGTCAGGCCGGTGGCGGCCATGTAACGCTGTCCCACCTCCCCGGCCAGGTACTTCACCAGTTCATAGGCCAGGTCGGCGTTCTTCGTCCCCTTCACGATGCCGTATCCGGCCGCGCTCAAGGGGAACCCCCGGTGACCGTGGGGCCCCTTGGGGAATTCCACCACGTCCCAGTCGAAATCCTTGATCTCGCGGAACTGGGGGGTGCGCCAGATGCCGGAAAAGAACATGGCGGCGGTCTTGTTCACGAACATGTCCGAGGAACCCATGGCCCCCATGGCCGTCAGGTTGGAAGGACTGGGACTGACATGGTATTTGGTCATGAGATCGCCGCGGAATTGGACCCCGGCCGCGGCCCGGGGGCTGTCCAACGTACAGCGGGTCGGGTGGTCCAGGTCGTCCACCAGGCTTCCCCCAAAGGCATAGACCCAGGCGTCCCAGGCGGTCCACTCGTCCACGAACCCGAAACGCTTGATGTTCCCCTGGTCGTCCTTCAAGGTCAGCTTCTGGGCGTCGGCGAGGAACTGTTGATAGTCCCAATCGTTCTTCGGGTAGGGCAGGCCCGCCTCGTCGAAGGCCTTCTTGTTGTAGTAGATGCAGGCCACCGGCGCGATATCGCGGGGCAGGGCCGTAAGGGCCCCCCGGTAGGTGTAATGGCGGATGGCCTCGGGATAGAAATCCTTCATCTGGATCGAAGGGTCCTTGTCCACGTAGGGTCCCAGGTCCAGCAAGGCCCCCCGGGAAGCGAAGGCCACCATCTGTTCGGCGTTGACCGCCATGACATCCGGGGCCGAACCGGCCGAGAAGAGGGTCAGCACCTTCGTGATGTATTCCCCGTAGGGGGCCCGCTCGAAGCGGACCTCCACGCCGGGATGGGCCTTCTGGAAATCGCCCACGATGGCCTGGAGGATCCTGGCTTCCTCCGTGTCCCCCCAGCCGGTGCAACGCAGGACCGTCTTGTTGGAATGGCCGCAACCGCCGGCCAGGGAAAGAAGGAAAAAGGAACAAACCACCGCCAAAAACTTCGATCCACGGTCGCGCAACATAGGGCCTCCTATCGTGAGAGGCCCTCAGTATAATCAATTAAAACGGTTTATTTTAGGGGTTTTAGCCCTTGTTCGAGCGGTTAAAGGAAGGCGCACCCCAGCAGGCCTTGCTTGGTCGTGCGCGGGGCCGATGGTAGATTAAGGCTTTTCAACCCAGGAGGGACCATGAGCGCGGAGAAATACATCAAGCTTCAGGGGAATTTCTATTTCGACCCGGTCCAGAAGACCATCATGAGGAAGCAGGGGGATCAATTCATCCTCGTCCTGCATGACCGCCGCCGGGTCAACCGCCCCGTGGTCAAGGACCGCCGCGCCAAGTTCGATGAGTTGCCGGTCCATCTCAAGCCCATCGCCAAGGGGCTCTTCTTCAATCCCGAGACCAAGGAAGTCTTCCGCAAGATCGGGAACAACTACGTCCTCTACTCCAAGGACCGCCGCAGCGGCCGTGGTGGAGGGCCCGCGGGCCAGGAGCGCCGCGGTTCCTAAGGACCCCCTCACCGCATCAGGATGATCCGGCGCTGTTTGGTCCCGAAGGGCTCGATCAGGTAGAAGATATAGACCCCGCTGGCGCAAGGGTCCCCGTATTTGTTCTTCCCGTCCCAGAGATAATCCTCCACCAAGGGCCCGGTCATTTCCTTGTTCGACAGCGTCTTGATGTGCTCCCCCGCCGAGTTGTAGATCCGCAATTCATAATGCCCCGGGAATTGGTTGGTCGCCACATGGATCGAGACCGGATCGGACGCACTCATGATGTTCTTGCTCACGTAAAAGTCATCCACGCGGGGCCCCAGGGTCGGGGTGACCGTCGGGGTGTTGGTGGGCGTGGGGGATTCGGTCGGCGTCGGCGTGTCCGTCGCGGTCGGGATGACCACGGTCAGGGTCCCCGTGGGGGTATTGGTCGGGGTGGCCTGGGTGCCCGTGGGGGTCGGGGTGAAGGTGGGCGGGTTGGCGATCAAGACCAGCGCGCCGGGATAGCCATACCCGTCGTATTGGTCGAAGCCATAGGAAGCCGCCCCGAAGGGCACCGGTCCCGAGACCCGGTTGGTCCCGGGGCTCACCGGCACCTGGGCGTTCGAGAACCCCGAAGAGCCGATGGGGCTGAAGCTCCCCGCCGGGATCGCGGAACCGTTCAGCGTGATGGAGCCCACCACCGAGGTCGGCACGGTCAAATTGATGTAATTGATCGAAAAATTGCTCTGGGGAGCGCCCACGATGTAGGAGGTGTCATATTCCCCCGTGGAGGGGACCGTGATCATGTAAGGATCCCCTGTCGAACCGTCCCAAGAGGAGCCGTTGGAGAACTGCATGACATTGATGGCCTGGTTCGCGGTGATCACCGTCGAAGCCGTCAATTCCTGGGAATAGGACTGGCCCGCGTTGAGCGTGGCGACCACCGTTCCATTGAAGGCCACTTGGGTCCCGTTGCTATAGGCCGTGACCTTGAAAAGATCCCCATTGGACCGGGTGGCCAGGGGCACGGTCACGAATTGGGTCCCCCAGTCGGCCACGGGCCAAGCCTCCTCCACCAGGTAATTGGCCGCCGTATAGAGCGTACTGGGGACATCGGCGGCTTCATTCCCTTGGAAGACCGCCACCGGCTTGTTGGAGTTGATGATGGTCCCGGTCAGGTCGTTCCCGACGGTCTGGTCCATCAACTCGTAAACATCCCCCCGATTGAGGGTCACCGTATAGGGCACCCCGGCGGAATGCCCCTGGGTGGTCACACTGGGCACGATGGTCAAAACGGTCCCATTGGAAGGCGCGGCCACGCTGAACTCCCCGCTATAGACCGTTCCATTGATGTCCTCGGTCGGGAAATTCTCGATCATATAATTGGACCCCAGGGCGCTCACCGGAAGGGCCAGGTAGGCGTCGGTGGCGTATTGCTGATAGCCGAACCCATAGACCGCCACGTTACCGTTCGCCGTCACGTGGATGCCCGATCCCGTGACCACATTGTCCGGGACCATGGGGCCCGCCGAAGCCGGAAGATCGATGACCGTCATTCCCCCCGCGGGGATGGTGAAGGACTGGGAAAAACCGGCCGAGGACATGGCCACGGTCCCTGAAACGGCGGTTTGGCTGGAGATATACAATTGGTAGGCTTGGGTAGAATTCCCCACCGTTTGGTGGGGAAAGGTGAGCCAAAAATCGGCCCCCTGGTTGCTCACGGTCGCGGCAAAGGCTCTTGTCAGGAACATCAGGAGGAACAGGATGCCAGACAGATAATGCTTCAAGCCGCAAGAACGATGGTCCATATTCGATCCAGATCAAGAAAGGAATTTTAGGATAGGGGCCCGGCCAAAGACCAGGTGAACACGGCCCAATTTTCCCACAAAACCGCTTCAAACTCCGGAAAAACCTTCCCCGGGACCGATGGGGAAAAAGGCCCTTAAAGCCCGCTTTTATCCATGGTCTCAATTTATGGGCAATTAAAGTTCGTTCGGGAATAGAAAAGCCGCCAGGATTTTCCTGGCGGCTTTCGGTGGATGCTTGGCTTGGTCCCTGGAACTTACCCCAAGATGAGGATCTTGGCGTAGGTGGTGGTGGTCTTCCCGTTGGACTCGATGGTCACTTTGAGCAGGTAAAGGCCGTTGGCCAGTCCCCCGCCCCTCAGGTCCTTCTCGTCCCAGTAGATCTGGTGGTCCCCCGTCGTCCCATAGGCCCCGCCGGTCAGCGTCTTCGTCCAGATCAGCCTTTGACCCAGCGTGTAAATGCTCAGCGTGATCTTGGCGTTGGCATCCGTCATCGTCGGATGGTCGCTGGTCAGGTCCGAGGCGCCGACCCCGTTCGAGGTCCCGCCCACCGTGAACTGAAGGGTCGTCCCATTGCCCGTGGAGGGGTTCGGGAAGGCCACCGCGTTGGAGGCCACCAGGGCCGCCGCCGTCGACGTCGGTTCCTGGCCCCAGACCAGGCCACCGCTCAGGTAACCCGTCACCTTGCCGTCATCCACATAGCTGGTGTTCGCCGCGAAGCTCCAGTCGTTCGACTGGCTCATGTTGCTCCAGTCGCTCTTGTTGAAGCGGCTCTGCACCTGGATGGCCTGGCCCGGCTGCAGGACCATGTTCCCCGTGAAGGTATAGAGCACATAGTGGGTCTGCCCGCCTTGGCTGGTGCCCACGACCGAGACGTGGGCATTGGTGGAGACCGTGCTGCCGGTGGGCATCAGGCCCGCCCAGTCCACCCAGGCCTGTTCGGTCTGGTTGGTGCAGTCACAGTTGTACCAGTAGCGCACCGTCACGTTGTTGAGGCTCAAGGGCCCGGTCCCCGTGTTGACGACCTGGATCTGGGGGTGCGGGCTATTGGTGGTGCCGGAGGTGACACCGCTCAGGAGCTGGACCTTGAAGTTCCCGGCGGGGACCGGCGTGTTGGTGAAGGTGGCCGTCGGCGGCACCGGGGTATTGGTGAAGGTGTTCGTCGGAGGCACCGGCGTGTTCGTCCGCGT
>DASZRK010000054.1 GCA_035549195.1 bacterium | reverse complement strand
GGGGTGGGGGTCCGGGGGGGCGTGAAGGTCGAGGTGGCCGTATAGGTCGCCGTCGAAGTGGCGGTCTGGGTCGCCGTGTTGGTCACCGTGAAGGTCCGGGTCGGCGTGGAACTGGCCGTATGGGTGAAGGTGGAGGTCGAGGTGCTGGTGATCGTGGGCGTGGAGGTCGCCGTGCGGGTCGAAGTGGAGGTGAAGGAAGAAGTCGCGGTGAAGGTCCGGGTGGCCGTGAAAGTGTGGGTGGAGGTCCCTGTCTCCGTGGCGGTATGGGTATGGGTCGAAGTGAAAATAGGCGTGGCGGTCCGGGTCGCTGTCGAGGTCCCTGTATGGGTGGAGGTGGAGGTCCGGGTGGCGGTGGAACTGGCGGTCGAACTGGGGGTGAAACTCCGGGTCGCAGTGGAAGAAGGCGTTGGGGTCGCCGTCGAGGTCGCGGTCCGGGTTGAAGTGGCCGTGGAACTGGGTGTCGAGGTACGGGTCGAGGTCGAAGTGGAGGTGCCTGTCGAAGTCGGTTGGGCCGTGAAGGTCGAGGTGCTCGTGGATGTCGGTTGGGGCGTGGAGGTCAGGGTGGGTGTGCAGGCCAGGGTCTGGTTGGTGACGGTATTGGAGAGAAGACCGGCCGTTTCCAGGTCCGATTCGGCGGCCTGGTTGGGGATGACCTCCCCGCAGGTCAAGGGCACCACCTGGAAGGTCAGGGTCCCCGATCCGCCCGGGGCTAGGTAGCCCACGTCCCAGATCAGGTCGTCCCCCACCCGGGAGGTCACCGGGATGCTGGGACTGCTCCCCATGGAACCGTCCACATAGGCGGTCCCGGCGGGGATGGTGTCGTTGATGACCATCCCGTCCACCGGCGAGGTCCCCACATTGGCGTAGGTGAGGGTGTAGGTGATGGTGGTTCCGGCGGCCACCGTTCCGGAGGGGCTATTGGCCTTGGTCAGGGTCAATTGGGGCGTGGGGCAGGTGATCCATTGCACGTCGTCCACGAAGCCGAAGCCGTAATGGCCGCCCTGGGCGCAGTCGTAGTCGGTGATGCGGAGGGTCGCCTGTTGGCCCGCGTATTTGCAGAGGTTGATGGTGTATTGGGTCCAGGGCAGGTAGCCCCAGTCGTTGGGCGTTCCCTGGATGGCGCAAAGGGTGTTGTCCCCGCTGGCGGTGAGGCCATCCACCACGATCTGGCCCAGGTTGTTCGACCAGGTATAGCGGATCGTGGCCACCACCGCCCCGCCCACCAGTACGTCCGCCTGAAGGTAAGTGTCGCTGGTCAG
Organism: bacterium; assembly: GCA_035549195.1. Classification (NCBI taxonomy): domain Bacteria; species bacterium. The sequence continues at coordinate 5,178 of DASZRK010000054.1, read as the reverse complement.
GTCGTTCTCCAGGTAATGGCGGTCCTCGAAGACCCCGGCGAACCAGAAGGAAAGGCAGCATTGGCCGTTGGTCGGCACCCGGTCGGTCTGTTCGATGCTGGCCCAATCGGCGTGGTTGTTGTCCCCACGGCCCGAAAAGAGCTGAACGGCATAGGCGCCGTTATGGACCATGTTCAGGCCGCCGTTGGAATTGGTGGCGGGCCCGGAGGTCACGATCGAGGCGCTGGGCAGGCAGACGACATTGGCCCCTGAATTGGTGGCGGTGGTCCAGCCGCCCGTGTTGCCGGTCTCGAAACCGGGATTCACCCAGGCAAAAGCGGACCCCGCGCCTTCCAAAACCAGCACCAATTCAAGGAAAACAAGCTCTGTCAGCGTTGATAAACGGAAATGATGGATCATCCCCAAACCTCCGTCCCCATGGGAGGATTTAGCGAATGTCAGTTGGATCGAATTTTTGGTCTTAGGTTGTGAGGCCCTGAAGGAGGGAAAGACAGGAGAGGGGTTTCAGCCGGTCTCGGATCACTTCTCGATTCCAATATAGGATGCCGCGGAGGTTTGGAAAGTCGATTCGGAGCCGCCCATTCTCAAAGAGACCGACAAAAGGTTAAACGTAAGGCAAAACTCTTAAAAGCCAATGAATTGAGCGATGGAGATAGGGATGGTCGGTAAAACGGTTTCAAAAAATATCAGAGAAATTGATTCGCGGAATTTTTACGCGTTGATTAAAACTAAACTTTTGAAAGCTGGCGGGTTGCGGCGGACGGTTTCTTCTGGGGTGTCGCTTTGCCGGACAAGATCTGATCGGCCAGGCTAGTGGCATTCTCCATTTTCGGATACCGAACTTCCCGATAGCCCTTCACATCCTCGGGCAAGGACAGAACCGCCACCCAGCGCTCGTACATCTCCGGGCTCGTATATTCGAACTTATCGACCATCCCCTCGTACCAGGCCCTAAAGGCCTTTTCCCGCTTGTGCCAGGCGGGCATCAGGCGGCGCAGGAACTTCATGTGCTTCATGACGTTCAACATCCAGTCCCGGCTGTTGAAATCGAACTCGATCTCCATGCCCAGGATGTCGAAGTGGGGCCGGTTGAAGTGCTTGTAAACGATGCGGTCCCCTTTGGCGAGGTCCACCTTGTAGCGTTTGGCGTCCTTCTCGTACTTTTCCGGACTGGTCAGCAGGTGGGCCACATAGACCTCGTCCTTGATCTCCATGACCTTGTGCAGGTACCGCACGACCGCCTTGGTGGCTTCGAAATCGGCCGCTTTGGAGTCCTTCTTCAAGGTCGCCAGGACCCGATCCGCATAGCGGCGGGCATAGGCGGCGTCCTCGAACTCGATGAGGTCATAGAGCCGGTTCACGAACTGCACCCGGGTCTCCTCGTCCCCTTCCCAGGCCTGCAGGAACTCGGTGGACATGGCGGCGTAAGCCTCGGCGCGTTTCGCGCCCAGGATGGAGGCCTTCTTGGTCATGACTTCCTGGAAGCCCATGCGGACCTCGGCGTTGTAAAACTCGGGGTGGATGGCCACGTGGCGGCCCAGGTGGAAGGCGTCGATGTTGTGCTTGGCGGCGCTGGGCGGGAAGTTGTCCTTGATGGCCTCGATGATCTCGTTCAAGGAAAGGGGCAAGAGCCCCCGCTGGAAGGCCACCCCGACCAGCACGATGTTCACGAACACCTTGTTGCCCAGGTATTGCTCGGCGATGAGGCTCAGGTCCCCGCCGAAATAGTCCTTGGTGTATCGCTTGAAAAGCTCGCTCAATTCCTCGGGCGAGAAATCATCCCGGCCCAGGAGGGTGAGGATGGTGTGGGTCTTATGGGTGTTCACCACCGAGTGGGTGTATTCCTTCGACCCGATGCGGAACTGCAGGCGCGGGTCCAAGCCCCGGGCCGATTCAAGGATGTCGAGGCCCAGGAGCAGGTTGGCCTTGCCCTGCGGCTGGAGGGGTGAGACGACCTTCTTTTTCTTCGAGAGGGTGATCTGGGAATAGACCCCGCCGTTGCGGATGGCGATCCCCTTCTTGTCGCAGAAGGTGATGTGGTAGCCGTGCTTCTCGGCCGCCCGTACCAGGACGGAGGTGGAGGAGCCGATGCCCATCCCGCCGACCCCCGCGATATAGGCCCGCCAGTCCTCCTGGAAGTCGGGGACGACGGGCATGGGGATCATGGTCGGATCGGGCAGTTTGGGCGACTCGGGCTTGTGGTTGCGGATGATGGTCAGTTCCTCGAAAGCCGGGCAGGCCTTGACCCTGGTGCAGGCCATGTCGGACACGCAATAGGAAAGGTCGGTGCTCATCTTGGGGCCGTAAACGGTGTTCTCGATGGCCAGGCCGGGACAGCCGGTCAGCCGGGTGCATTCCAGGCAGAGCTCGCAGGTATGGTCGTTGACGTTGATGCGTTTCTGGACGGGCAGGTAGCCCTTCTTGGCCTTGGCCCGGCTCACTTCGCGGCGCTTGCGGCGGTGGAACGTGATGCCGCATTCCTTGTCGGCGATGACGAACTTCACGCCCGGTTCCAGGATCATGTCCTCCAGGATCTGCCGGTAATCCTCCCGCTGTTCGGGGTTCACCCGCGCGATGGAGACGTCCTCCCCCTTGGTGAGGCCCTCCAGCACCTTCTCGATGTCCTGCCCGAAGGTGGGGTTGCCCATCAAATCCTTCTCCATGCCCGGGTGGGGCTGATGGCCGGTCATGGCGGTGGTCTTGTTGTCCAGGATCACATAGAGCACGTCCTGGTTGTTCTTGATGGAGTCCGACACCTCGGCCAGCCCGGAATGGAAGAAGGTGGAATCGCCCACGAAGCAGACCGATTTGTTGGTCGAGAAGGGCGAAAGTCCGGCCCCGGTCCCGCCGCCCAGCCCCATGCCGATGTAGTTGTGCATCAGGGGGCCGTTGGGGGGCATGAAAAGCAGCACGTAACAGCCCGCGTCGCCGTGGAACAGGATGTCGATCGGTTCCCGCTTGTGGGCCTTCTTCATGTAGGCAGGGTCCTTGAAGTCGGCGACCAATTCGAGGAAGACGGAGGACGAATCGCGGTGGGGGCAACCCGGGCAGAAGGAGGGCGTGCGCAGGGGGATATCCACCTCGAACTTCTCCAGGCCCTCCATGAACTGGAGTTCCTTTTTGACCCTGGGCGTGGAGATCTCGAAATGGGAAAGAAGGGGCCCCAGGGTCTTCATGACCACCGCCGGGCTCAGGCCCTGGTCCGATTGGAAGGGGGTCAGGGCATCCGGGAAGGTCTTGCCCCAGACCTTGGGCATCTTGGCGAGCTTCTCCGATTGGTAAAGGTCCATGGCGATGTTGCGGACCTGGCTCTCGATGAACCGACGCTTCTCCTCGACCACCACCAGGGTATCGGTGAGCTTGAGGACCTCCTCGACGGTCTGGGGGTCCACCGGATAGGTCATCCCCAACTTCAGGATCGGGAACTTGCCCGAAAGCCCGAACTCGGACAGGGCCTGTTCCAGGTAGGTATAGGAGGCCCCGGCGGTCACGAAGGCGAAGGGCGCCTTGGCCTTGGGGTTCAACAGCTGGTTGATGCCCTTTTTGCGGACGGCCTCCAGGAGACGGGGGAACTTCTGGTTCAGGGTCTCCTTCTCCAGGGGCACGGTGTGGGGCGGAAGGACGATGCTGTGCTTGATGTCGAAGGTGGAGCTGTCGATCGTGGCCTTGTTCAGGGTGCTGAAGCCCTTCGGGGGCTGGTTGGGATGGACCTCCACGCTTCCGCCGCCCTCGGCGGTGTAGGTGATCAATAAGTAGGCGATGAAGAGGTCGGCCTCCTCGGAGAGCTCAAAGGCGACCTTCATCCAGTCCTTGATCTCCTGGAAGGTGGACGGTTCCAGGACAGGGATGAAAAGATGGTCGGAAAGGCGGCGGGAATCGACCGGGACCTGGGTGGTATCGCTCCAGGGATCGTCCCCGATGACGATGACCCCGGCCCCTTGGTGGTCCTTCTTGGCCAGGGACCCGGCCACCAGGGCGTCGGCGGCTACGTGGAAACCGACCGATTTCATGACCGTGACGGCCCTGAGGCCCGCCATCTGGGCGCCGTTCAGGCGCGCGGCCGAAAGGGCCTCGTTATTGGCGATCTGGGCGAGGATGCCGTGTTCTTTGAGATAGGGGGCGGCGTTGGCGGCGGCTTCGAAGACATCGGCCACCGGGGATCCCGGATAACCGGTCAAAAGGCTCATCCCGGCTTCCAGCCCGCCCTTGAGGATCAGTTCGTTACCGGTATAGGTCTCGGTGCCCTGGTCTTTGACAAAACGTGGGTCCATGTATGGCATTTACCTTACACGCCGGATTTGGGCTTTTCAACGATACAAAGGGGTTTCGTTCCCCCGAAAAGGCGTTAAACCTTTCCATTGGACGTTCCAGGGGACCCAACGGAACGGCGAAAAGCTTCTTGGTCAGATGAAGAGGAGCGGATCGAGGGGCTTGTTGTTCTTGTTGCGGAGCTCGAAATGCAGGTGCGGGCCCGTGACGCGGCCGGTGGCGCCGACGCGGCCGATCAAGGTCCCCCGCCTGACATGGGTCCCCGCCTTGGCGTAGATCTTGGAAAGATGCCCGTAATAACTGTGCATGCCGTTCGAGTGGGCCAGGATGATGAGGTTGCCGTAACCGCCCGAGACGCCCGTGAAGATGACCTTTCCGTTGGCGGCGGCGTAGACGGGATCCCCGTATTTGGCCTTGAGGTCCACGCCGTTGTGGTGGCGAACCTCGCCCGTGATGGGATCGGTCCGGAAGTTGAAGGCTGAATTGATCTTGGCCCAGCGGCCCAAGGGATCGCCGAAGAAACCCCGGTGACTGAAGTAATTATCCCATTCCTTGACCATCAGGATGGGTTTCACGTCGGGGATGAAGACCACGTCCCCTTCCTTGAGGCTTTGCCAGAACCAGGTGAGGCCGTTCTCCTTCTTGACCACCTTCTCGGTGGTGGCGAACATCTCGGCGATCTTGGCGACGTTGTCGTCCTTCTTGACGGTATAGAGGACGCCCCTGCGGGAAAGCATGAGGAGCTGCTGCTTGACCCGGGCGATGAAAGGCATGGTGGGATTGGCGCCGATGAGGGTGTAGAGATCGGTGTTGTTGGCCTTGGCGATGGTCCAGTAGTTCTCCCCCATCGCGATGTGGTGGATGGTCACCGCCACGGTCTTGGAGCGGAGGCGTTTGATGTCGATCTCG
>DASZRK010000053.1 GCA_035549195.1 bacterium | reverse complement strand
GGCGACGCGGACGAACACGTCGACGAACACCTTCACGGTGACGAGTACGCCCACGAGCACGGCCACGTCAACGCCCACGGCGACAAGGACCAACACGTTGGCGAATACCAGCACCTTCACGCCGACCCAGACCAGCACCTTCACGAACAGCGCGACGGCGACCCCGACCCGCACCAATACTTTCACTCCGACGATCACATACACTCCGACCGTGACGTCCACCTATACCAACACGAGCGTCATCACCCCCACGCCGACCGGGACCCCGACGCGAACCTTCACCTCGACTTCGACGATGACCTTTAGTCCCACCTTCACCCCGACCTCCACCCCAACGGTAACCTCCACTTTTACGAACACGAACGTGATCACGCCCACTTTCACGAACAGCGCCACTTCCACGGCGACCTTTACGTCGACCTATACAGCGACCGTCACTTCCACCTTTACCAACACGGATGTGATCACCCCGACCGCGACCGGGACCCCGACCAAGACCTTCACCCCCACTTCGACCTATACTTCGACTTCCACCTTCACCCTTACGCCGACCCCCACCTTCACGCCGACGGTCACGGCGACCTTCACCAATACCGATGTCATCACCCCGACCCCCACTTCCACAGGTACATCCACTTTCACGCCGACCTCTACCTTCACCTTCACGCCGACGGCGACCATGACGGTCACTTCTACCAGTACGCCATTGCCTGTCCTTACGCTCAGCCAGAACGCTTCCGGCGGTACCGCCAACCCGGGACAAACATTGACCTATAGCCTCAGCCTGACGATCTCCACCTCCACGGCGAACACGGTCGTCTTGACGGACAATCTTCCCAATTCGACCACTTTCTTGGGATTCGTTTCAGGTCCGTCGGGGACCCTTTCGGGAAGCCAGATCACTTGGAACCTGGGAACCCTGGCCCCCGGCACCTACAATTTCAGCTTCGACGTTCAAGTGAACGGTTCGGCCCCGGATGGGTCGATCCTCTCCAATTCCGCGGTGGCGGATTTCCAAGGCGAGACCTCCTCGACCTTTGCCAATGGGAACAATGTGACGGTCATCGTGCTGACCAGTACGCCCACACCGACCGCTACTTGGACCGGTACTCCGACCCCGACCTCCACCAACACCCCGTCCCTCCGACCGACCATCTGTCCCGTTTATCCCAACCCGGTCACGAGTGACGATTATGTCTCCCTTTGCGTTTCGGTCCCGGCCCCTTCGGACGTGGAGCTGACCGTTTATACCGTGGCTTTCCGCAGGATCTTCGAGAAGAGGCTCCAGGTGACTTCCACTGCGACCCTGACCTGGGACCTTCGGGACGAGTGGGGCACTCCGATCGCTAACGGTCTTTATTACATCAAGACCCAGGTCAACGGTCCCAACCCGGCCACCCGGTTCTCCAAATTACTGGTCAACCGCTGACCCGCTGATCGGCCAATTTGGCCGATTTTGCTTCTCTTTCGTCCGGTTGACCCCGCCTTTACTTACCTTTACTATTTATTCCGCAACACCATTCGTCCCAAGACCATCGGCCGAAACCCAAGTAAGCCCACTAGGTCCGGGGGACATCACCTCAAGCTTCCTGAAAAACCCATCGGGGTCTCAGTAAGGAAGGCAAGGAGAGACCATGCATATCTCATTCGTTGCCCCGGGTTGCTTCCATGTCGAAGGCCCGTCCAACAGTGCGCTCATCGGTAGTCCTCCCGAGATCCTCAAGGCCCTCCTGAAACAGAAAAAGAAGATCCCCCATGTTGGTGTTCTGCCCGACCTCTCCCATAAGAACGGCGTTTCTCAAATGGCTTTCGAGTTCCTGGGTTATTGGTTCCTTTTCGTCGACCAGGGATACCAAATGGGAAAGAAGTTCCGGGTCCTGGGAACTCGGGACATGTGTGAAAGGCTTTACGACATCCTGCGGGTCACCTTATTGGGTCCCGGGCGTTCCGAGATGAAAAAGTGGGGTTTGAGCAAGACGCGGATCGAGACCCTGGCCAAAATGGCCGACGGAATGGCGGTCAAACGGGCCGGGTCGATCCTGCAGATCGAGGACCTCTTCGAGTTCGTCCATATGCCGGACGAAGAAGGGGAGGTAGCGGTCCCTCTTTTCTCCGATTCGGCCGATATCCTCATCAAAAGGATGGGGAACAACCGCTATGAAATTTCCGAACGAGGCAAGGTCCATCCCGTCGATCTCAATTTCGAAGGAGAACAGCTGCCTCCCTTGGCGGACCTGAGCGGGACCATCGAAAAACCGGAAAGGCTTCGTCTTAAGGTGCTGGGATGCTACACCGGGTTCGATCCGGCGGGACCCACCACGGGCATGTTGCTTTGGGTCAACGGCAACGGGTTCCTGGTGGATTCACCGGCCGGCATCTCCAAATACCTCAAACAGGTCGGGGTGGCGAAGGACCGCCTGACCGCCATCATCCAGACCCACGTCCACGATGATCACTGCGCCCTCTCCGAGCTCTTGCTCTCCGAACATTCCTTCACCATCATTTCCACCCGTGAGATCTTCGAGTGTACGCTCCTGAAGGTCTCCCGGATCATCGGAGAACCCATTGAGGTGGTGCGGTCCATGGTCCGCTTCGTGGAGGTGATCCCCGGGAAGAACTACCGGATGTACGGGGCCGCTTGGGAATTCTTTTACACGGTCCACTCCATCCCGACCATCGGATTCCGGGTGACCGTCCCCGACGAGAATGGAAAGCCCCACACCCTGCTCCATTCCAGTGACCTGGACCATTTCAGTGGAATGGACCAATTGGTGAAGGACGGCGCCGTTTCCCAGGAACATGTGGATCGTATGAGGTCCTTGGTCCGCGGGGACGAATGCCTTGCCATGATCGACGCCGGGGGCGGGATGATCCACGGAGAACCCGCGGATTGGGACAAGACCATCGTGAGTTACCCTGGGACCGAGTTCCTTTTCTATCATATCAATCCATCAAAGGTCGATCCGAAATACCCGGTGGCCAAACCCGGTTGGGGGAAGACCTATCTGCCCGAGCGGGTTTTCCCCCAGTCGGTCTATAGCGGCGTTCTCCAGACCTTGAAGCTTTTTGAGGTCAAGGACCCTCATTGGATCAACGTGATCTTTTCCCAGGGCCAGGTCTTGGACCTTCCGAACCAATATGAAGTGGTGAAAAAAGGACAGGAAGGGGATTCTTTTTACTTCATCCTTTCCGGGTCCTTGGATGTTCTCGATGCGGAGAATAAAAAAGACCCTCTTTTGGCTACCTTGGAAGGCGGTGACTTTTTCGGAGAAATGTCGATCATCAACCGTTCCAAGACCAATGCCACCGTCGTGAGCCGCACTCCGGTCGTTCTTTTCAAGCTTCCGGGGGACCTGTTCCTGGAATTCGTGGAAAAGAACGATCTTCGGGAAAGTTTCTCGAGCCTTTGGAAAAAGCGTCCGCTGATCTCCTCGGTGGAAATATTCCGGGACCTGGACCCCACCGCGAAGCACGAAATATCCCTCTTGGCCAAGACCCAACAGTTCGCCAAGGAGGAACTGATCGTCCGTCAGGGAAGCAAGACGGAGGATTTCTTCATCATCTCCTCGGGCCGGGTGCAGATCGTCCGGAAGTCGGATCAGGGCCGGGTGAATTTCTCGGTCGAATTGAAGGCGGGCGATTTTTTCGGGGAGAATGTGGCCATGGGTTATACCGATAAGCGGAACGCGAGCGCGCAGGCCTTGACCGACGTGACGACCCTGGTCATCTCCTCCCGGGAATTAAGGGACTTGGCCAAGCGGATGCCGATCCTCCGGCACAAGCTTCATTTGGTCATGAAGAGCCGGGGGATGGCCGATGAAGTATTGGAAAAGGCGTCGGTCAGTGTGACCGGTTCCGATATTTTTTAAGACTTTTTTATTTATCGTTAAACTCATTGGGTCTTAACGTTTGAAGCAAAACCATGAAAAATTGTTTTCTGTGCCGAAAATGGTATATTTTGCCCAAGTAGCTACCCAACTTCCGATTTTTGGGACCGAATCCCCTAAAAAGCTGGCCCTGTGAACAGAACAGCTGTCCAAAATTCAAACGTTTTTAGCATGGCGAAAGGGCTTTTCCTTTTGCCGGGTCGTTCAATCGGTTCATTCCTGTTCCTCTTCCTTCTTTTCACCAGACTCCACGCCGCCGCCATCAATTACACGTCGACGAGCTATTGTCCGTCGGAGACGTCGTTCACGGTGACGGAGCAGACGACGGCCTATAACCAGCAGACGTCCAATTCCGTTTCCTTGGGGAATTGCGGCGTGAACATGAACATGTACGAC
>DASZRK010000052.1 GCA_035549195.1 bacterium | reverse complement strand
GTCCCGGACCTTCAGGATGAACCCGTATCCCTCCTCATGGAGGACATCCAGCCCACGACGGACGAACCCATCCAGTTCCTTCCACTGGCGCGCGTCCAAGGGGTGGGTCGGGAACATGGAGGCCGCCGTGATTCCCTGGGCCGTATTCACCACGACATGGGTGAAGCCCATCTTCCGGACCTCCTTCCCGATCCCCGCGGAATCGAGACCCCGTTCCGCTAGGGAGGTCAAAAAGGAAAGGTCGTAACCGGTATCCGTTTGGAAAGACCGGGGGTAATAGAGCCCCCGGGCATCCCCTACGATCAGGAGGCGCGCGTCCTTGGGCAACTCCTGGCCGACCCATCCGCAAAGCCCCTCGTAAGGATTGCGGACCGCCCTCTCCAAGTAAGCCGGGACGCTTTCGCGACAGGTCCAAACCCCGCCTCCCGGATAGTAGACCGAGCTCAGGCCCGCCAAGAACGGAAAGCAAAGGATGCCGGTAAGGGCGGGCAACCAGGCGGCCCACCTCTTTTCCGCAACTCCATCCCCGGGACCCAGGCAGGCCGCGATAAAAAGAAGGGTCAAGACCAAGGCAGGCAGATGGAATTTAAGGATCCCCGTCACGAAAAGCCCGGACACCCAAAGAAACGGGATCACCCAGGATAGAAAACGGGAGGGGACCTTGCGGAAGGCCAGGAGCAGGCCCAGGGGCGCAAGGGCCAACGGCAGGGGGCCGGCGAAATTAAAGAGCGCGGGCCGGGTCATCAAAAGATACCACGGGGCCTCCCATCCCCTGCCCCCGTGGGTCCAAAGACCCTGATCCTGCAGCATGGAGCGATATCCCACCGCCGACATATGGCGCGCGCCGATCCAATCCTGTAAATAGGGATAAAAGGGATCACCCGTATAGACGAAGTTCTTCAAAGCCCATGACCCCGCCACGATCGCAGCCAAACCGAGGATCCATCCCATGGGTTCCCAATTCCGGAAAGGCCTCGGTCCCCGACCCGCCATCGAAAGGGCCAGGATCCCGGCGGCCCAGCCAAAGACCGAAGTATATTTGATCGCCAACGCCATGCCCCCCAGAAGACCGGCCAGCATGGCCCAATTTCGCCCCACGCCTGCTCTCTCCAAGGCATAAAGGAAAAGCAACAGGAACAGGGATTGAAGGACCTCGACCTGGGAAGTCCAAGAAACCAAATGGGCCAGGGGAAGGGTGAGCACCATTCCCAAAGCCAACCAACGGGCCCTTTCACCACCGATCTCCGCCGCCCAAGCTCCCGCCACCATTCCAAGAACGCCCAAGCTGGCGATGTTCAAGCACTTCGCCGACTCGGTCCCCTGCAGGACGTATCCCGACAAAAAATAGAGTTCGCCGCCGTAAGGGAATCCCCCGAACGGTTGGGAGGGAAGGTCGGCCAACCCGTGCCTGAACATCCAATAGGAAAGGGTCCCCAAGTGATAGACCAATCCGTCCGGATGGGTCTCGGGGAGGAGACCGTGCAAAAGGGTGAAGAGCCCATAGATCACCGCCACCCCCATCAAAAAACGCAAGGGGATCTCCCGGGGCCAGGACCCTAGGATCCCATCCCCGCTCCTTCGCCTCCCCAAGAACGACAGGATCAAAAGCAGTAGGATCACGGCCATCAGGAAAGGTGCGAACCAAAGCCCGACCAACCCCCAACCCATCCATAGCAAGGAAAGGAAAATAGCGCCCAAGGCATAATCCAATCCAAAACCCATCCATGGGTCCAGGCGGCCCAAGCGGAACAAGGGTTGGAGACCCCTTCCGAGCCAGAGGGTCACCCAAAAGACAACGGAGGCGGACAGAAGGATGTGGATGAACCTAATTAAGGAACCCCAAAGGACGGCGGTCCTTTCCCCACGAAAGGAAAAAGCCGAGGCCATTAAGGAACGGGGGTCGACCGGGATGTTCAAAAAATAGCCGACAAGGACGAACAAAGCCCAAAAAAAGCACCCGATCGAGAGGGCTTTCAGGAGGTGTCTCGAAGTGGGACGAATGGATCTCAAGGGTCAGGCCATGGAAGGAACGGAGGATGAAGCACAAGGCATGTTCCCATATTTCTTCCCGGCCTTCAACGGACCCTGGGAACGTACCAGCGACGGCCGAATCCCTTGAAAGCGACCTGGTAGGAAGCCTCGACGGCTTCCACCGCCTTCGCAGGAAGAAGATATTGCCGGTCCAGGTCATAAAGTTCGATGGTCGCGAACTTCCTTTCTCGAATAGCCTTCAAAAAAGGCCCCATGTCCAACTTCCCCGACTCCACCATGGCCGTGTATTCCATGGGCATGATCCAGACCTTCTTCCCGGCCATCAAAGGAAGGTCCGCATCCAAGGCCAGGTGTTCTCCGGGCTGACGGTAGATCGAAAGGGCGGATGATTTCATGGCCATCTCTTCACGGCTCGGCAACCGCGGCAAGGGACGGACCAGGAACAAGAGCAAACCCACGAGCAAAAGACAGGCCACCGTCCATCCGGCCCAAGATGGGGCCTTTGACTTCCCAACGACCCTTCCCCACCCTTCCCCCAGGGCGAAGATCCCGTAAAGCCAGGGTTCCAAGAGGTAATTTTCGGCGGCGCCTTCCCTCCCCAGGGCCAACAAGAGCAAGAAAGAGAAAAAGAGCTGCCACTTCAGCAGGGGACGCAAGTCACGGAGGATCAGTGTGAGACCGACCGCCAGGAACAACCACCCTTCTTCGGGGACCACGGCGGCGCGGAGATAGTAAAAAAAGCCCGACCAATGGAAGGTCAGGGGCAGTGCCCGGAAGTTCCAGAAGAAGAACCAGCCTCCGCTCGACCATTGCAACAACAAATAGGCGGCCGCCACCGGAACGAGGGAAAAGGCAAGGAACCGTGCCAGGACCCGATAATCCCCTTTCCGGATGGCCGAAACGCTATAGGCCATCAAGAGGATCAGCGCGCTCTGTTTGAGAAGAAGGGCCAAGGCCGATAAGGCGGCGGCCAGTGGAAGCCTGCGTCCTTTCTTTTCATCGTCACCGTAAAGAAGGAGGAATGCGCCGAATTCCACCGCCAGAAGAAGGGTGTCCATCCTTCCCATCGTCCCCCAGACCCGCCCGGTGGGAGAGACCCAAAAGAGGAAAAGCAAGGCGGCACACCAAGCCTTGTCCCAACGCCGCCAACCCCAGGCCAGGAGAAGACCGCCGCAAGCCAGATAGCCCGACAATGCCAAGAGCCTCCCCGGAAAAAAAGGGGCGGACAGAAGTTTGGATAAAAAGCAAAGAAGGAGGGGGAACAAGGGAGGGTAGGCCGGGTAGAGGAATGGTCCATGGGCCGGGTCGAAATAGAGGTTCTCCCCCCGGGCCAGGATCCGGCCGAATTCGACATTGGCGGCTTCTCCCTGGGCGACTTGGAAGGGACAGACCAACCGGTCAAAGAGCAGTGGAAATCCGGCGAGCCAATAGAGGAAGGCGAAACCGGCGATGATCCACAACAGGGTCTCCGGAGAGGACCGGATCCCGTCCTTAGCCAACGATCATCCCCGCGGCGACGGTGTTGTTGTTGAGCTCATCGATGAGGATGAAGCTCCCCGTGGCCCGGTTGCGGGTATAGGGATCGAAACAGATGGGTTTCAAGGTCTGCACCTCGACCAAGGCGATATCGTTGAGGTTCAATTCGGAGGCCGGGTTCTTCTCCAGCGTTTTCATGTCCCGCACCCATTGGATGCCCGAGATCATGGCCTTCACCTCGGTCGCGGCCAATTTCAGGACGTATTTCTTCTTCAGGGCCATGGGTTCCTTGACCATCCAACAAAGGTTGGCCTGGAAGCGGTTGGCGACCGTGGGTTTGTTCTCCGGATAGCAGATCATGTCGCCCCGGGAAATATCGATCTCATCGGCCAAACGGAGCGTCACGCTCATGGGGGGGAAGGCCTCGTCCGATTCCCCCTCGAAGGAGTCGATGGCCTTCAGGGTCGAGGTGAAGCCGGAAGGCAGGGCAATGACCGGCTTGCCCTTTTGGGCGATGCCCGAGGCCACTTTTCCGGCGAATCCCCGGTAATCCAGGTTGGGCCTGAGCACCAGTTGGACGGGGAAACGGAAATCGTCCAGGTTGCGGTCCTTGGAGATCTCGATGGTCTCGAGCAACTCCAGGAGGGGTTTTCCCGTGAACCAGGGCATGTTGGGGCTCTTCGTGGTGACGTTGTCCCCTTTGAGGGCCGAGATGGGGATGAATTCCAGGTTGGCGAGGCTCGGGGCCGCCGGGTTATCGGCCACCAATTGGGAAAAGAAATCCGTGTAATCCTTCTTGATCCGCTCGAAAACGTCCTGTTTGAAATCCACCAGGTCCATCTTGTTGACCGCCACCACGATGTGGGGAATGCCCAGGAGCTTGGCGATATAGCCGTGCCGTTTGGATTGGATCATGACCCCGTTGCGGGCGTCGATGAGGATGATGGCCAGGTCCGCCGTCGAGGCCCCCGTGACCATGTTCCGGGTGTACTGCTCGTGGCCCGGGGTATCGGCGATGATGAACTTGCGCTTGGCGGTGGCGAAATAGCGGTAAGCCACGTCGATGGTGATGCCTTGCTCCCGCTCGGCGGCCAGGCCGTCGGTGATGAGGGCGAAATCGATGTCCTCACCGCCCTTGCGCTGGGTGGTCTTGCGGATGGCGTCAAGCTGATCCTCAAAGACACCACGGGAATCGTAGAGCAAGCGTCCGATCAGGGTCGATTTCCCGTCGTCCACGCTCCCCGCCGTCGAAAAGCGCAGCATGTCCATCTGTTCGTAATTGAGGAGGGTCTTGGCACTGAGGGTCAAAAGTAACCCTCCTTCTTCTTCTGTTCCATGGAGCTGTCGGAGCCGTGGTCGATGATGCGGTTCTCCCGCTCGCTCTTCCGCGTCTGGATGAGGTCCTCGATGATGCCCCGAAGGTCGTGGACTTCCTTCTCGTTCTGGACCGCTCCCGTGCAGGACATGCAGCCCAAGGACCGAAAGCGGACCCGCATCTCCTTGATCTCGTCCCCTTCCAGGATGGGGATGTGGGAGACCCAGGGGATGAGCAGGTTGTTGCGCTTGATGATCTTGCGGGTATGGGTGAAGTAAATGGGGACCACAGGGATCTTTTCCATCTCGATATAGAGCCAGATATCCAGTTCGGTCCAGTTGGACAAGGGAAAGACCCGGATGGACTCCCCTTCGTTGATCTTGGAGTTATAGAGGTCCCAAAGTTCGGGCCGCTGGTTCTTGGGGTCCCATTGGCCGAAAGCATCCCGGAAAGAATAGACCCGCTCCTTGGCCCTGGACTTTTCCTCCTCGCGGCGGGCACCCCCGAAGGCGGCGTCAAAACCGTGCTTGGTGAGCCCGTCCAGCAGGCCCTGGGTCTTTAAAAGACCGCAGCATTTCTGGACCCCGTATTTGAAGGGGCTGGAACCCTCGGCGATGGCCTTCTCGTTGCGCTCCACGAAGAGCTTGGCGCCGATATCGGCGATGAACTTGTCGCGGAACTCGTACATCTCGGGGAACTTGTAGCCCGTATCCACATGCATCAGGGGAAAAGGGATCTTGCCGGGGTGGAAGGCCTTCTGCGCGAGGCGGACCATGCAGGAGGAGTCCTTCCCCACCGAATAGAGCATGACGGGGTTTTTGAACTCGGCCGCCACCTCGCGGATGATATGGATGCTTTCCGCTTCCAGTTGGCGCAGGTGGGAGATGGTTCGATTGGAGAGGGTCGTCGTCATGTCGATCTTCCTGTTGTTTTCAGGCCATTATTCGGTCGCCCGCAGGGGCGTTTCCAGGGAGCGGGCCAAAAAGGACCCCAAAAATACACTTTCCCGTGGTTTTCCTCAACCGCCTAGAGGGGGAATACGTGGAAAGCCGTGATAGCGGCATAAACATCCTGACCGTCCTTGAACCCGCTGGCCAGGGCGACCCCCTTGGGGACCTGGGCGAAGATCCTCTTATCACCCCCGATATCCAACTGGTACTCGATGACCGTTCCCTTGAAGCGGCTCTTGGCGATCTTGGCCCGCACCTGCAGGGTCTCGAACTGGGCCGTCACGTAAACGTCATTGGGCCGAAAATAGATCCGGATCTTCTGTTTGGGCGGCAAAGAAGGACTGACCGAGAACCGGAAGGGGCCCCAAACCGCCAATCCCTTTTCGGCCACTTCCGTATCGATGTAGTTGGTCTCCCCCACGAACTGGGCGATGAAATGGGTCGAGGGCTTGTCGAAGATCTCGATGGGCGTCCCGTCCTGTTCGATGACCCCATGGTTCATGATGAGGATCCGACTGGCCACCTCCATGGCTTCCTGCTGGTCATGGGTCACGAAGAGGGTCGTGACATTGGTCTCCTCATGGAGTTTCAGGATCCATTCCCGTAATTCCTCCCGTACCTTGGCGTCCAGTGCCCCGAACGGCTCGTCCAGCAGAAGGACCTCCGGACGCGGTGCCAAGGCCCGCGCCACGGCCACACGCTGGCGCTGGCCTCCCGACAACTGGGCCGGGAACCTTTTCTCATAGCCCTTCAATTGGATCAGGTTGAGGAGGTCATAGACTCTCTCCCGTATCTCTTTTTCCCCTTGTTTCCGGACCCTGAGGCCGAAAGCGATGTTCTCAAAGACCGTCATGTGCTTGAAAAGGGCGTAATGCTGGAAGACGAAGCCCACGTTCCTTTCCTTGGCCGAGGCAAATGTGGCTTCCCGTCCGGTCAGGTGGATCTCACCCGAATCGGGGGTCTCCAGCCCGGCGATCATGCGCAAAAGGGTGCTTTTCCCGGATCCGGAAGGCCCCAAAAGGGCGGTCAAGGAACCGGTCTCCAATTTAACGCTCACACCTTTCACGGCCTTGAACCCGTTGAAGGTCTTGCTCAACTCCCGTACTTCGATGCTCATGCCAACCCTCCATGGATCTCATCGGGCAAATGTTCGCGCTCGAGGGCGTACTTGGCCCCCACCAGTGACTTGGCGATCAAGGTCAGGATGGCGAGGAAGGTGAGAAGGGAAGCCACGGCGAAGGCCGCCGCGAAATTATACTCGTTGTAGAGGATCTCAACGTGGAGCGGAAGGGTGTTGGTCATCCCCCGTACATGGCCGGATACCACAGAGACGGCCCCGAACTCCCCCATCGCACGGGCATTGCAGAGGATGACACCGTATAGGAGCCCCCATTGGATATTGGGAAGCGTCACCTTCCAGAAAATCTGCCACCCACCGGCGCCAAGAACCAAAGCGGCCTCCTCTTCCTCGCTCCCCTGTTCCTGCATGAGGGGGATGAGTTCCCGGGAAACGAACGGAAAGGTGACGAAGATGGTGGCCAGGACGATTCCGGGCACCGCGAAAATGATCTGGATATTGTGGTCCTTCAGCCAATGGCCCATCAGCCCCTGAAGGCCGAAAAGAAGGACGTAGATCAGGCCCGAAACGACCGGTGAGACCGTAAAGGGAAGGTCGATGAGCGTGATCAACAAGCTTTTCCCGGGAAACCGGAACTTGGTAATGGCCCAGGCCGATGCCAGGCCGAAAAGACCGTTGAAAAGGACGGCGAAAAAGGCCGCGATCAACGTCAACCGGATGGCCGCGAAAGCCACCGGCTCCCGGATGGCCTCGAGATAATAATCCACTCCCTTGGCCATCGCCGCCGTGAAGACCTGGGCCAATGGCACGATCAGGAAGAGCCCCATGAAAAGGAGGGCCAACAGGATCAAACCCCACCGGACGAAACGGGGCTCGGTCAAGGCCCGGGTGGGGTCGCCGAGACGGTCTCCCCTCACTACGACAATCAACGTCTCTTGGGGCATGGCGTCTTTCCTTTCCTCAATGGGTCCGGTAATTACCGGCGCGGGATTGAAGCCAATTGATGGTCAAAAGGGAGAAAAAGGAGATGACCAGCATGACCACCCCCAGGGAGGTGGCGCCAACGTAGTCGTACTGCTCCAGCTTCGTGATGATCAAGAGCGGGGTGATCTCGGTCTTCATGGGCATGTTGCCCGCGATGAAGACCACCGATCCGTACTCGCCGACGGCCCGGGCGAAAGCCAGCGAAAAACCGGTGATCCAGGCGGGGACCAACGTGGGCAGGATGACCCGACGGATGGTGTACCAACGGTTTGCTCCCAGGGAAACCGCGGCCTTTTCCATCTCAGGATCCAGCGATTCCAGCACCGGTTGAAGGGTCCGCACCACAAAAGGAAGTCCGATGAAGGTCAAGGCCAAGATGATCCCCAAAGGGGTATAGGCCACCTTGATCCCCAAAGGTTCCAGCCGACTTCCGATCCATCCATTGGGCGCATAGAGGGCGGTCAAGGTGATCCCTGCCACGGCTGTCGGCAGGGCGAAAGGCAGGTCCACAAGGGCGTCCATGACCCGTTTGCCGGGGAACTCATAACGGACGAGGACCCAAGCGACGATCACGCCAAAGACGGAATTGATCAAAGCCCCCACGAAAGAAGCGCTGAAGGTCAGTTTGTAGGAGGCCACCGCACGGGGTTCGGTCACAGTCTGGAGGAATTGTCCCCAGGTCAGGTCCGTGGTCTTCAGGACCATGGCTCCCAAGGGAATGAGGACGATAAGGCCTAGGTAGGCGAGGGTAAAGCCCAGGGTCGGTCCAAAACCCGGAAGGACCCCGGTGTTGTTGAAGGATTTCATAATTCGGTCTTGTTTTCCCATTCCTTGAGCAACGAACGGATGGCTTGGATGGCCTGGGACGCATCCTCCCCCTCGGCCGAAAACTCGAGTAACGTACCATAAATGGCCCCAAGGGTTAAGAGTCCCAGGAGGCTTTTGGCTTCCACTGTGTGGCCGCCGGCGGTGACCCAAATGCGGCTCTTGAAACGGCTGGTGACCCGCACCAGCTCTGCCCCGGCCCTCAAATGCATTCCCAATCGGTGTAGGATCGGGATCTCTTCAATGATCTTCACGGGGATACCTTGAACCCATATCGGTTCGTGTTGTTCAGGAACTGTCCATTCCATGATCGATTACACTACGATCCCAAGTGGAGCTAGGGCCGAAACGCCGCAAGCCCCTTTGAAAAAATCGCGGGAAACGTCCCTGACACGTTCCCCGCGTCGACCCGGAAAAGAGGGGGAGAGACCCTCCCATTGGTCCGGAATTATTTAAGCTGGTAGATCTGGTCGAACACGCCCCCGTCCCCGAAATAAGCCGCTTGCGTCTTCTTCCATCCACCGAACACCTTATTGATGGTGAAGAGATTCAACTTGGGGAAGGTGGACGAATAACGGGCCAGGACCGACTTCGAGCGCGGCCGGTAATAGTTCTTGGCCGCGATCTCCTGTCCCTCATCCGAGTAAAGGTATTTCAGGTAGGCTTCCGCCACTTTGGTGGTGCCGTGCTTTTCGGCGTTCTTGTCCACTACCGCCACCGGAGGCTCGGCCAGGATGCTTACCGAGGGATTGACGATCTCGAACTTACCCTTTCCCAATTCGTTGACCGCCAGGTAGGCCTCGTTTTCCCAGGAGATGAGGACGTCCCCGATCCCCCGTTCCACGAAGGTGGTTGTGGAGCCCCGTGCCCCCGAATCCAGCACCGGGACGTTCTTGTAGAGCTTCGTGACAAATTCCCGGGCCTTTTCCTCGCTCCCATACTTCTTCAATGCGTAACCCCAAGCCGCCAGGAAGTTCCAGCGGGCCCCACCCGAGGTCTTCGGGTTGGGGGTGATGACCGAGATCCCCGGCTTCACCAGATCGCCCCAGTCATGGATGCCCTTGGGATTCCCGAACCTCACCAGCAGCACAATGGTGGAGGTGTAGGGAGTGCTGTTGTAGGAAAGACGAGACTGCCAGTCCTCCCCGATGAGCTTCGACTTGTCCACGATCGCATCGATGTCCGAGGCCAGGGCCAGGGTGACGACGTCCGCCTCCAGGCCGTCGATGACCGCCCGGGCCTGCTTGCCCGAACCGCCATGGGACTGGTCCACCGTGACATCCTGCCCCGTCTCGGCCTTCCAGTGCTTGGCGAAGGCCGTGTTGAAGGCCTGGTAAAGCTCCCGGGTCGGGTCATAGGACACGTTCAAGAGGTGAACGCTCCCCTCCGCTCCAAAAGCCAACCCGCTTGAAATCGAAACCCAAAAGACAGCCACAGCCAGGAACCGCTTGATCCATTGCTTTTTCATTTTTCTTCTCCTTGATCTTTGATGCTCGGACGTTGGCCCGTGCGGGTTGTTAGATCTTGACCTGAACCTGGCCGATGACCTGTTCGTACTGAGCGAAATGCTCCTCGAAGTTGACGCTCAAACGCACGTCGTCATGCCCATGGAACCAGTCCAAACCCGCCGTCAGGACGTCATTATTTAGGTTGTTGGCCGAACCGACGGTCGAGTCCACGGTGTAGGATTCCGCACGGAGTCCAGGCCGCCAATCCTCGATCCGGTAATTCGCGCTAACGTACCATCCTTGGGGACGGGACAGGGCTGTGCCGGAGGGGTTGTAATTGTTCCCCGGTTCCAATTGGGCTTGGATGTACTCACCCTGGAGCTTCAAACCGCCAACATTGACCCGGCCTTCCAGGCCGAAGGCATTACGGTCCCCGGAATGGGCCGCCACGGTGCTTTCCCATCCGTCATAACCCGAGGCCCCGACAAAGACCTTCCAGTCGGCTTCCCCGTAGGTCAATCCGATCCTCCCGGCCAGGTCCTTGTTGTCGTTGTTGTCCGGCGTGTTCTGACCGGACCCCTGGACCAGGGCGACGGCATATTCCAGCTTCAACGGACCCAAGGGCACTTTGCTGGACTGGACCTGGATGGCCAGGTCCCTGCGGTCCTCAACAGCGCTCGTCACCAGGGCGCTATCGGCGAAATCCAGGTCGGCCGAGGAAGTCCGCGCCTCCAGGCCTTGGGCGTAACGCTGCTGCCCGATCTGGATGTCCGCGAAGGGGATGTAGGACAACCGAACCCAGTAGTCCTTCAACTGCGAACCCGTAGCCACACCCGCCTTGGTGCTGGTCGAGCCCAGGAAATCATACTGGACCCGGTAGGCGACCTGTTTGTTATCCAGGTCCCCCGAGAAGCTCACTTCCGCCCGGCGACCCAGGAAGAGGTCGTTGTAGGAAGCACCACCCGTTGCGGTCTTGAACCCCTTCGGTTGGAGGGACTGCACGCCGGAATTCGCGTATTGCGCCTGCAACAGCACATTGACCCGGGCCGACTTCGCCAGGTCATTGATCCGGTTGTTCAGGCCTTCGATATCGGAGACCGTGACCTCCGCGGGCGTATCCTCGAAATCGGCATCCTGCTTGGGCTCCTCCACGGCACCCACCCTTCCCACCGACAGGAACAGTCCCGCCAGTAAGACCAGCGAATAGACGTATAGCTTTTTCATTTCTTACCCCTTTTTTAATTTTCCCGTTTTGTATCGCGGCGGGTCGCCGCTCGGGGCCAACCAAAAAATCCCGGCCCCGCTTCATCAGCGGGTCGGGATTATGTGGAACACAATAATCGCAACACCGCTTTAGTCCCCTGTTCGTCCGCGCCGAGAACATCGGTCCGGAACCGGCCGGGGCAAGTTGGTCATTAAATCCCGCCGTTCAACTGCTTTAATTGTCCTCTCCCACCTCCCTTCCTGTCCGGATTCCCCCCTCTAAAGAGCCCTCACTTCTTGTTCGGCTGGGGCGTCAACCGCAGGTAAGGCCGAACCGCCTTGAATCCCAACGGGAAACGCTGCCGGATCTCGGCCTCATCCTTCAAGGCCGGCACGATGACCACGTCCTCCCCGTACTTCCAATTGACCGGGGTGGCCACCTTATGGTTGTCCGTCAACTGGAGGGAATCGATGACCCGCAGGATCTCGTTGAAATTGCGGCCCGTGCTGGCCGGATAAGTGATAAGGGCCCTCACCTTTTTGTCCGGGTCGATGACGAAGACGGACCGCACTGTGGCGTTGGCCAGGGAATTGGGGTGGATGAGGTCGTAGAGTAGAGAAACCTTATGGTCGTGGTCGGCCAGGATGGGGAAATTCACCCGGGTGTTCTGGGTCTCGTTGATGTCCGGGATCCAGCCCTTGTGGTTCTCCGCCGTATCGACCGACAGGGCGATCACCTTGGCCCCGCGCTTCTCGAACTCGGGCTTCAAGCGGGCGGTCTCACCCAGTTCGGTGGTGCATACAGGCGTGAAATCCGCCGGGTGGGAGAACAACACCACCCAGTTCTTTCCGGCCCAATCATAAAAATGGACAGGCCCTTCGCTCGACTCCTGCGTGAAATCCGGCGCGATATCTCCAAGTCGCAATGCCATGACGTGCCTCCTAAATTTTTTGAGGAGGCCCAAGAAAAAAAACCGGGCCACCTTTGAGGCGGCTCGGGTTTCCGGAATTCTGGAAAGCAGGCGCCGCTTTAGCCCCCTGTTTTCTCTTTCGAGTGCTGGCCGGGGCAAGTTGGCGAAAAACCCTTGTTTTTATGGTTTTTCGGGGCGATTCAACACCGCCCAATTAAAGCCTCACCAGGGCGCTTTTCATGAAAAGCGACAAAAAGTACCCGAAAATAAAAAACCCGGGCCGCTCTTAAAGCGGTCCGGGTTTAGGGATTTCTCTCTAAATCGCATCTACCGCTTTAGCTCGCTGTTCGGTCCTTTTGGGAACCACGCCGGAGCAAGTTGGAACTTAAAGCCCGCGTTGTTTAGAAAAAATACTTTCAGGCGGCCGAAATGTCAAGCGGTTTTATCGGGCTTGGACTTCGCAGTTCCCGGCCACTGCGCCTATCTCCACCTTTCCTTGGCCGCAAGCCTGGCATTGCGGGTCCCGTTCAGGGAGGAGGGACCTGGCTTCCCGCCTCAAGGCGTTCCATTTCCAGAGCCGGAAAGGGCCCTCTTCCTTGGCCAACCGAAGGGCTTCCAAAGCCTGGAAATAACCGATCGCCTGGGAGAAAGAGCCCAGGACCCCCGCTTCCCGACAAGTGGGCATGGCGAAGGGCGGCGGGATCTTGGGGATAAGGCAGCGAAGACAAGCGGTCTTGCCCGGGAGAACGGCCATCACCTGGCCCTCGAACCCGACCACCCCGGCATGGACATAGGGCTTGTCCAACTTCACGCACCAATCGTTCAGGATGAATTTCTTTTCGATGCGATCCAGGCCGTCAATGACCAGGTCGTACGGGGAAAGGATCCGTTCAGCGTCATTCCCCGAAAAGGAACCCTGGATGGCCTCAACTTCGAGTCCCGGATAAAGGACTGCCAGGCGCTGCCGGGCCGCTTCCACCTTGGGCCGCCCCAGGTCCTTCTCCGAATAGAGAACTTGCCGGTGGAGGTTCGAAAGTTCGACCTGATCCGGGTCCAGGAGGGTCATCCGCTTCACACCGGCCGCGGCCAGCCCCAGGACGGCCGGACAACCTAGCCCGCCGACCCCCACGATCAATATCCGAAGGTCCCTCAAGTTCTCACCTCATCAAGGAATAGACCACGATGAGGATACCCCCCGCCATGGAGAAAAAGCCAAGGGCCCGCAAGGTCCAGTAGGCCCAGGGCAAGGAATCCTCGTCCTTTTGGGCCCTATAAAGGCTGAACATGGTGGAGAACTGGAAAAAGCCGAAACCCAGACAAAGGATCCCGAGCCCTAGAACGAAATATCCCAATGAAATCTCCAGATCTTCGAATTAGTCAAAGGGACCCCGGGCCTTTTCAAGGCGAAGGACGTTTGCGCACCAGGACCCGGTTGACCGACTTCCCCTCCCTCGATAGGAGGACCCAATAATCACCCGGGGGACTGTCGGCCCCTCGGGCGTCCTTCCCGTCCCAGACCGTCCATTCTCCATGGTCGGCTATGACCTTTTTTTCAAGGATCCTTTTGATCGGGGTCGAACGTGAATCCAGGACATCGACGGTATAAAGGCCCGGACCGTCCGCGAAGGTCACATAAATATTAGCAGGGGGACGGTCAAAGACAATGACCTCCCCCCCGATCGCCGGGATCGGGGACAGGACCGGAACCGCGGTGGGCGTAAAGGTCGGTTGGGCCAGGAATTCGTGCAAAGGCCGGTAAATGTCCAGGGCTTCCTCGGTCGGAGTCGCCACAACCGCCGGGGTCAGCGTCCCCGGAGCGTGCAGGACGGCCGACAAGGACGGAACGGAGGTCGGGGTCGTTAGGACCGGATGATCACGATAAGTTCCCGGACCCTTGGGCACCTCAGCCCAAAAACCCTTCCGGGTCGAAGGCGGACAATAAGGACTGGGCCCGATATCCAAGGAGAACCGGCGGCGGTATAGATGCCTTTCACCGGGAACGGGTCGTTCCCCGGGCCTCGTCGTCAGAAAAGCCACCGGCGCGTGCGTCTCCGGGTCGGTCAGTTCAGCCAATCCCTGTACATGAAAACCTCCGTTCGATGCGCTAGGCCAGCCCGAGTCGTCGAACAGGGTCCCGTGCCACCCCTTCGGTTCCTTCTCTTCCCGGTCGGCCAAATAGAACGAACGGTTCTCGGGGACCTCATTGCTGGTCAAGACCATCCTGGAACCATCGGAGAAACGGAGGTGAAGGGCATAAGCCAGTCCCACCTGGTCCCCCGGCAACGGAATAGATGAATAGGCGTTGGAATTGGAAATGGCCAGGACATTGTCCCGATGGAAATAACAGAGGTGGTCCGGCAAGCACTGGATGGTCTGGAAACCCTTGCTGGCCGGGGTCCTGCGTTGGCTGTCCACGATGGGGATGCCGTTGAGCCAGATGTCGGCCCAATCATCCACGGAGATATAGAGGGTGGCACCGGTCAGGTAGGGTCGGGGCGTTTGCGCGCGGCCCGGGCCCATGGCCCCCAAGAATCCCAAGGCCAATAAGAGGATCGGGCCTTTCCAGGTCGCCATCTCCTAGCGGGCCGCCATTTCTTGATGGCGCTTCTGGATGTGGAACGAGACCTCCACACCGAAAAGAATGACCAGCCAGGAAACATAGAACCACAGGAGGATGACCGGGAAGATCCAAAGGGCCCCGTAGATGTTCGACTGTTTGAACACCACATGGGTGTACCAGTTCATCCCCCATCGGGCCACCCCGATGAAGAAGGTGGAAGCCAGGGCCGCGCCCGCCGCCGCGCCGAACCCCACCCGGGTATTGGGGATCCATTGATAGAGCCATCCGATCGCCGCCCAGGTCATGAGAAAAGGGACGAAGGTGGAGAAGACCCACAGGTTCAGGTCGGGTCCCAGGATCCTCAGACCTTCCATCCAGCGTTTCAGGTCCATCAAGAGGGTCAGGGCCAAGGGGAGTCCGACGAAAAAGGTCATGTGCCGCAGCCACTGGGACCCCAGGGGCCTGGGTCTCTCGATGCGCCAAAGATGGTTGAAGGAATGCTCCACGTCCCGCAGGAGCAGGAAAACGACCATCAGGAATCCCAGGAATCCGAACCAACCGGCCCGCTGGGAATGGAAGGCGAATTTCCGGACCGAGAAGCGGATCTGTTGTTTCCCGATCTCATTGAGTTGCTTCAGGTTCTGGGATTCGGATGGGTCCAAGAGCGAGTTCGGGTCGGACACATCGACCGGATAGATCCCGTCCACCAACTGGTCCAAAAGGAGGTTCCGTTGGCTCTTGAAGGCCTCGTTCGACAGGACCGCCAGGAGGATGGCCAGGGCCGGGACCAGGGCCAGGATGGTCTTGAAGGCCAAGGAACTGGCGTAAAGGGGTTTCTTGCGGCTTTCCTGGTTGTCCCCTTTCAAGAACGCTTGGCGAATGGCCCAAGGGATGGTCCGGAAATCGGTCCAAAGCGAAGGGTCTTCCCTTCGAAGGCGGTCGTGTCCACGAAAGTGAGGCAAGCTTGTGTCCTCGGGTTAGAATGAGGGTCATTTTATTCAACCAAGACCGACTTTCGGAACTTATCACGCCATGAGCACCAAAAAATCCCTGCCCCTTCGCACTGCCACCCCACCTTCCTGGGCCCCATCGGTCCTGAAAGACCCCATCGCCCTTCTATCCGACCAGGCTTATCTCGAAAAGAAAGCCGCGAACAATGCGCTGGAATTCTTGAACCTATGGCCCGGGCCTGAAGCGCCTGAACATTGGCTTTCGTCGGTCGCCGCCATCGCCCAGGATGAAACAACCCACATGAAGATGGTCCTGAAACTGTTGGAGAAAAGAGGCGGAAAGCTCGAAAGGACCCATAAGAACCAATATGCCATGGACCTGAGGTCCTGTATCCGAAAGGGCAAAGGGCTCCAGGACCTGGCGGACCGCCTGTTGATCTCGGCCCTCATCGAAGCCCGTTCCTGTGAACGTTTCGAACGCTTAGCGGAGGCTTGCGAGGATGGCGAATTGGCTAGGTTCTACTCGGGCTTATTGGAATCTGAGAACGGCCACTACCGGCTCTTCGTGGACATGGCCAAGAAGGTAATGCCAACGAAGGAAGTGGAAAGCCGGTGGGATAAATTGTTGGATATGGAGGCCAAGATCATCCAGGAACAGGAAAAGGGTCACCGGATCCACAGTGGATCCTTTTAAGATCACGAACCGGCTTGTTCAACAGCCTTCTTAAAAACTTCCAGACTTTGCGCGCCTGACACCGCCAGCTTGTCGTTGAAAACAAAGAACGGCACCCCCTGGATACCCAGGTCATAGGCCTTCTCTTCGGCGGCCCGGACTTCCTCTTCAAATCCATTGCCCGCTAAAAGCTTCTCGACCTTGGTCTTATCCAATCCAGCCGAGGTGGCCGCCTCGATCAGGACCTTCTTGTCCCCGAGGTCCTTCCCATCCGTGAAATAGGCCTTGAAGAAGGCGTTATGCGCCGCATTTCCCTTCCCTTCCTGGTCAGCGAGCCATAGCACCCGGTGGGCATTGAAGGTGTTCGGCGTCCTTTGGATGTCGTCGAATCGGTAATCGATGCCGACTTCTTTTCCCAAAGCGGTCAAACGGGCATGGGCCGCGTCCAGCACATGACGACCGCCGAATTTGGCTTCCAGATGGGCCTTATGGTCCAATCCCTCGGCCGGGGTCCCCGGGTTCAACTCATAGGGAAGGAAACGCACGTCGGCTTTGCCGTCCCATTGTTCCAAGGCGGCTTCCAGCCTTTTCTTCCCCAGGTAGCACCAGGGGCAGATGACATCGGAATAAACATCGATCTTCATGGTCATGGCGACCTCCACCCCCACCTTAAGTTCCTGCCAATCCGGTGGCAAGCCTTCCCGGGTCCTGGGAGGTTACCGGCGATATACTGGAGGCATGAAGATCATCAAGATACGCACCCACCAGCGGGACGAGATCCAGGACATCACGCCCCTGTTGCAGGATTTCGTGACCAAAAGCGGTCAGGAATCCGGGCTTCTATCGGTCTTCTGCCCCCATACGACCGCGGCCGTCTCGGTCAACGAGAACGCCGATCCGGACGTGAAACGGGACATCCTCTACCACCTCAAAAAGTCCATCCCACAGTCCCCTGAGTTCAAGCACAACGAGGACAATGCCGACGCCCACATCAAGTCGGTCCTGACCGGTGTGACCCAGATGCTCATCGTGGAAAAGGGGCGGATCTGCTTGGGGATCTGGCAGGGGGTATACTTTTTGGAGTTCGACGGGCCCCGGGAACGGGAAGTCTGGCTGAAACTGCTGCCGGGTTGAAAACCAAGGAGGGAACGATGAAAAGGCTCGATCAAAAAGGCGAAGGAATGGTCATGAACCTCATCCTCTTGGCCGTAGTGGTCGCCTTGGGCTATGTCGGTTACGTCTATCTTTGGCCGATGGTGGACAAGCCCGGGACCACCCAGGCCTCCAACGCAACACCGGTCCCTGGCAAGGACGCTCCCGCCGGTTCCCCCGCCGCGGGCATGGTGCAGGGCGCCGAGGCCGCCGGGGATGTGCTCAGCTCCGGGCGCTGAAAACCCTCACTTCTTCTTTTCGAATTCCTCTTCCAGGCTGAAATAGCGCTCGCCCATGTCGCAGCAGATGGTCACAATGCGCTGGTCCGGGCCCATGGACTTGGCAAGCCGCAGGGCCGCCGCCACATTGGCGCCCGAGGAGATCCCCAGGAGAAGCCCTTCCTCCCGGGCCAAGCGCTTGGTCATGGCGAACGCTTCCTCATCGGTGACCGTCATCACCTCATCCACCACCGAGCGGTTCAAAACCGACGGAACGAACCCCGCCCCGATGCCTTGGATACGGTGGACACCCGGTTTGCCCCCTGAAAGCACCGCCGACGCCGCGGGTTCCACCCCCACGATCCGGACCTTGGGGGACTTGGCCTTGAAGTATTCTCCCACCCCCGTGATGGTCCCTCCGGTGCCGATCCCGGCGACAAAGGCGTCCATCTTTCCTTCGGTGTCCTTCTCGATCTCGGGAGCGGTCGAGCGCTTATGGGCCTCGGGGTTGGCCCGGTTGGCGAACTGTTCGGGCATGAAATAATGCGGGTTCTTTTCCTTGATCTCACGGGCCTTGGTCACCGCCTCGGACATGAGACCCTTGGCCGAGGTCAGGACCAATTCGGCCCCATAAGCCTTCAAAAGGACCCGGCGTTCCTGGCTCATATCCTCAGGCATGACCAGGATGAGCTTGTAGCCTCTTTGCGCGCAGACCAGGGCCAATCCGATGCCGGTGTTTCCGCTGGTGGGCTCCACCAGGGTCCCGCCGGGCTTGAGGATCCCTTTCTTCTCGGCGTCCTCGATCATGGCCAGGGCGATACGGTCCTTGACGCTCCCACCCGGGTTGTAGAACTCCAATTTACACAGGACCTGGGCATGGGCCTTGTCCGGAATGTTCTGGAGCCGCAGGAGCGGCGTATTACCGATGATCTGGGTGACGTTCTCGGCCAAAGGATAGCGATTATGGCTCATGGGGTGACAACCGCTCCTTCCTCGGCCATCCGGGCGGCGCATTTGTAGGTGGGGTGGACCGCGTGCTGGACCGAGACCCCGGCCCCCAGCGCGTTGATCCAGACCTTTCCGGTCAGAGGCGTTCCACCTTTGAGGATCCAAAGGAGCGCTTCGGTCGCCGCCAGGGCTCCGGTCATTTCCTGGATGGCAGGGGTCCCCTGAGTGAAGGCCTTGGGATTCATGACCTCGAAACATTCCAGGCAGGGACATTGCCCGTCTTGGTGTTCCACCGCCATCAAGGCAAAACCCGAAGCCGCCGGCCAACCGAAAAGGGCCGACTGAGCCTGACGCCGGAAAGAACGGCTCATCGCCCGCCGGAACGCCGGGTCTTCGGAAAGGACCATCCCCAAAGAAACGCTAGGAAGCGTTCCCGGGGCCTCCCGAAGCAGTTCCAACCTCAGTTGGGGAAATTGTTCCGTCAAAGAGGAACCGTCAAAGGGGGCCTTTGAAAGGAGGATGATCTGGTGGATCCCGGAAGAGGCGAGCCCTAAAACGGCGGACTTCAGCGCGGGGCCGTCCCCGGCCAGCAGGACGCGGGCCTGGGCCCATTTGGCCTGACCTTCCTTCCCCACGCCGGAAAGGATCTCCTGCCGGAAAAAGCGGTCCTCGACGGTCATTTCGGGCACAGGCTACTCGACGATATCTTTGACGATGGGGTTCACGTCGATCCCCTGGGCCGTCAGGTCGTCCAAGGCCTTCTTGACCTCGGCCTCCGGACCCTCGATCTCCATCTGGACATAGCCGAAACCCTTGGTGATGGAAGCCCGGCGGATGTTCACGGTCACGTCGTATTTCTTGATGATGGCCGACAGGACGGGTTGGGTGACCTTTTCGGTGGGGTAATCGAGTTCGACGAGTTTCTTGATGGAAAGCATGGGACGCTCCAGGATCGAAAGGCTCCCCGCGGGAACCGGTTGGCTTTTAGCGAACTCCGCCCGCGATGGCCGGGACGATGGAGATCTGGTCGCCCGCCTTGACGGCAGTGGCTTCCCCTTGCAGGAAGCGGATGTCCTCTTCGTTCAGGTAGATGTTCACGAAGCGGCGGATCTTGCCGTTCTCGTCACAGAGCCGGTCCTTGAGGCCGTTGTAGTTCTTCCCCAGGTCGTTGATGAGGTCGGCGACCGTGGCGCCATCGGCGTTGACCTCGGCCTGGTTGTTGGTGAGGTTCCGCAAGGGGGTGGGGATGAGCACTTTCACGGCCATGAACTTCCTCCTGGTGGGGTGTGAGAAGTCCCGATTATGGACGAAAGAGCCCCGGAAATTCCAGGGGAAAAGACCCCAGGACTAATCGAGCGGCTCCGTTCCCGGTTTCAAGATGGCGGATCCCCGCGGACTTGTCAAAACGGCTTTTTCCTCGATGACAGGCACCTGGATCGGGACGACCACCTTCTCGAACTCGGCCCCCACATTGATGCGCATCAGGTAGAAGGATCGCCAGACGAAATGCAGGGCTACCGAAAGGAACAGCAGGAAGACGATGGCGCGTGCCACCGGCGAGACCGAGGGACTGATGGCCAACTCCACGGCCAACAGTCCGAAGAGGGTGGTGAATTTGATGACCGGGTTCATGGCCACCGACGAGGTGTCCTTGAAAGGATCGCCCACCGTGTCCCCCACCACCGCCGCGTTGTGCAGGGCCGTCCCCTTCTGTTTCAGGGTGGTCTCCACGATCTTCTTCGCGTTGTCCCAGGCGCCCCCCGCATTGGCCATGAAGATCGCCTGATAGAGCCCCGAAATGGCGATGCCCACCAGGTAGCCGATGAAGAAATCCGGGTCCAGGAAGGCGAAGGACAGGGTGGCCGCGAAAAGGGCGATGAAGATATTGAGCATCCCCTTTTGGGCGTAAAGGGTGCAGATCTCGACCACCCTTTTGGAGTCGGCCACCGAGGCCTTGGGCGACCCCGAATCCAGTTTGATGTGGCCCTTGATGAACTCGACCGCCCGGAAAGCGCCCGTGGAGACCGCCTGGGTGGAGGCGCCCGTGAACCAATAGATGACCGCCCCGCCGGAGATCAATCCGAGCAGGAACATGGGATCCAGGAGGGAGAAATGGACCGCGACGGCGTCCAATTGGGCCTGGGTGACCTCCCCGGCCGAACCCGCCCGGGCCAGGAGCACGACGATGGAAAAGACCAGCGTGGTGGCCCCCACGACCGCGGTCCCGATGAGCACCGGCTTGGCCGTGGCCTTGAAGGTGTTCCCGGCCCCGTCGTTCTCCTCCAGGTGTTCCTTCCCCACCTTGAAGTCGGGTTTGAACCCGAAATCCCGCTCGATCTCCTTGCCGATCCCCTTGATGGACTCGATGGTGGAGAGTTCGAAGACCGATTGGGCGTTGTCCGTCACCGGCCCATAGGAATCCACCGCGATGGTGACCGGCCCCATCCCCAGGAACCCGAAGGCCACCAAACCGAAGGCGAAGACCGCCGGCGCGACCATCAATCCATCCAGGCCCATCTTCGAGATGAAGAAGGCGACCCCCATCAACAGCACGATCGAGAACCCCATCCAAAAGGCCGAGAAGTTACCGGCGACGAACCCGGAGAGGATGTTGAGGGACGCCCCCCCTTCCCGCGAGGAATAGACCACTTCCTGCACGTGGTGGGAACGCACCGACGTGAATATCTTCACCACCTCGGGGATGATCGCCCCCGCCAGGGTGCCGCAGGTGATGATGGAAGCCAGTTTCCACCAGAGGGATCCGTCCCCCAGGTCCCCGATCATGAAGGCCGACGCCAGATAGGTGACCAGGATGGAGATGAAGGAAGTGATCCAGACCAGGTTGGTCAACGGCGCCTCGAAATCGAACCTGGCCTTTTCACCGTAAAGGGCCCGGGACACCACGCTGTTGACGGTATAGGCCAGGCCGGAGGTGGGGATCATGAGGATCCTCATGGCGAAGATCCAGACCAGCAATTTCGATTGGATCTGGGGCTCGGGAACGGCCAGGAGGATGAAGGTGATCAAGGCCACCCCGGTCACCCCGTAGGTCTCGAATCCGTCGGCGGTCGGCCCCACCGAATCCCCGGCGTTGTCCCCGGTGCAGTCCGCGATGACACCCGGGTTCCGGGCATCATCCTCCTTGATGTTGAACACGATCTTCATGAGGTCCGAACCGATGTCGGCGATCTTGGTGAAAATGCCCCCGGCGATGCGGAGGGCCGCCGCCCCCAGCGATTCCCCGATGGCGAAACCGATGAAGCAGTAGCCGGCCAGGTTGCCGGGGACCCCCAGGAGGATGGCCAGGAGCAGGAAGAGCTCGATGGAAATGAGCAGCATCCCGATGGAGATGCCCGCCTTGAGGGGGATATCGGAACAGGGATAGGGCTTGCCCGCCAAGGAAGCGAAGGCGGTCCGGGAATTGGCGAAAGTGTTGATCCTGATCCCAAACCAGGCCACGCTGACCGCACCGGCGATCCCCAGGAGGCTGCAGGCGAGGATCAGGGCCACGTTCAACGCTCCCACGGGTTTCAACCATCCGAAATAGACTAGGATGATGGCGCCAATGAAAAGCCAAAGGAGCAGGATGAACTTGAGCTGGGTCCTCAGATAGGTCTTACAAGTCTCGTAAATGAGCTCCGAGATCTCCAACATGGAACGATGGACCGGCAGGTTCCGGAGGTTCCGGTAGATCCTTCCGCCGAAAAGCATGCCTCCCAAACAGACCCAAAGGCCCGCTTGAAGGACCTGGGTCCCGGTGATGCCAAGGAAATGGACCGACCCCAGGTCCGGGATCGCCAGGTCGGCTTCCCCGGCCAGCAGAGGGGAGGCCATCCCCATCAAAAGGAGCGTGATCCACCCGGCCATCGGCATGAAGTTCCGTCCGCTTCGCATGGAAGTCTCCTTGGGGAGGTTTAGCGCAATTATTGAAAGAGTTCGGGGCCCGGGTGATGACACGGGTCATATTGCGGGAGACGACGGGGAAAATCGAGGAAAGGCACATCTTTTACCTGAACGAAACGCAGCGGGATCCAGATGCCTTCCGATGATGTTTTGGGTCCCGTTTCGGGAAAATTTTCCCGTTTTAACCTTAAAGAGGTCCGCCTTAATTTTTTAGGAGCGGGAACTCGGTCACCCGCAACCGGGCCGAACCATAGGGCACCAGGACCAGGTCCTCCAGGGGCTCGGTGCTCGCCACCGGGCTTTGGGGCGGCGGGAGAGCGGCGCCTTGGGCGAAGGCCCAGTCGGGCAATTTCCTTCCGCGGGCCCTCACATGGATGGGAACATCCGACAAGGTGAAGGGATCCCCCGACAAGGCCGTCACTTGGATCTCCAAACTCTTCTCCGGGTGTTCCGTATCCAACTGGAGGGCGTAATTCCAAGCCGTTTGGGGCAGTACGAAATAATCGAAACGCTTCTTGTCCTTCGTTTGGAAGGGAAAAGGCCGAGCCTGCTTCCAAACCTCCGGCAGCCCCAAGGAATAGACCAAAGGCCCCCGTTCGACGCTCACCGAATCCTCGTAACCACGGTGGATCTTGAAGGTCATCGGCAGGTGAAGTTGGACCCGTTCGTCCCCCGTCCAACGCCGGGCGATCTTCAAGTACTTCCCCGCTTTACCGCCGAGTTCCTTCCCATCGGGCAAGGTCACGGAAGCACCCTTCGCCCAACCGGGTATCCGAAGATAGAGGGGAAAATCCGACCCTGAGCCGGAATGGACCGTGAAGGTCAGGTCCTCAGAAAATGGATATTGGGTCTCCAACTCGATGGAAACGTTCCCGCCCGCGACCCGGGCCGTCACAGCACAAGGCGCATAGGCCACCGCGGCCAGGCCCCCGTCCGGGGTCCCCATCCATAGGTGCGAAACGAACTTCGGCCAACCCTGGTGGAAATTGGCGGTGCAGCAGCCATATTGGGGTTGAAGGCCGAAAAGGTTCGACTCTCCGCGGTTGGTGGTATAGACCGGCTGTTGGTAGAAGACACAGGCCACCTGGTTGGCCTGTTCGTCATATTGATGGCCCCAGTAGTCGGGACTGATGGCCGCCGGAAGGGCGTTGAAGGCGATCTTCTCCAGGCGGTCCGCCGGGGCACAGCCCCCCAGGATGGAAAGCTGGGTCTCCAACGAATACATGGTCTCCACGATGGCGCAAAGCTCGGTCCCTTGGGAGGGACTTCGTCCCGCCAAACACTCGTCCCCGCTGAAAAGACCGTTGGGCTCCCCGTGGTATTTATCCAGTTCCCCGATGGCCTTGGGCGACAGGTCCTTGAACTCATCCTGGTCCGTCAAACGCCAGAGGAGCGCCGGCACCTTGAGCCCCATGGCGTTGTTGACCACATGGCTGTACCAGTTCCAACCCGGCGATTTTTCCTTGATGGGCAGGTCCTCGAAATGCTTGGGCCAGTTATAACCTTGGGAAGCGGCCCGATAGGCCAGGGCCAAGGCCGCCGGCTCATGGGTACGGTCGTAGTACCAGAACAAGGTGGTGAGAAGGTCCCCGTAACGGAAAAAATTCCAATCGTAGAGGGACTTTTGCTCCAACTGGCTGGCGAGGGCGGCCAAGTCCCGGCCTATGGCAGGAAGGATGCGGGGATCCCCCGTGGCTTCCTGGTATTGGGCCAGGGCCTTCAGGATGACGAACTGGGGCCAGGGGTCCCGGGAATCGGGCGGCGGCCCCGGGATTCCGAAGGGACCCCGGATGGTCTGGGGACCCAGCCATCCATCCTTCTGGGCATGGGCCAGGATATAGTCGATGTGCTTGGTGACCTTCGCGATCAGCTTCGGGTCCCCGGTCAGATAGGCCAGGGGGATGGCTCCATCCAGCCAATAGGGCGCCCTCTCCCATCCCTCCCCATCGCCGCCGAACCAGCCGCTTTTCGCCACATCCGGCCAGAATTCGTCCAGGTGTCCCGATAGGCCCGCAGCCTGGAGCTTCAGTTGGTCCAGGATCCAGCCTTTGGGTTTGATCGCGCCCAACGGCAAGGGTTCCATCGCCAGGGGTTCAAGTCCCAGGGGGCGGTTGGCTCTTTGGTCTTGCTTGTATTTGCGGTAATAAAGGAACCCCAGGAGCCCGATGCCGACCGCCAAAAGGGCGATCAGGACCTTGGGAAGGATGCTTGAGGTTTGGGGAGAAGTGTCCTCGGTCAAGTTCCGTCCTTTCCGGGAGGCGATCGAGCCACCACTTTAACAGGACGTCCGGGAGGGCCCCTAAGGAAATGCCCGTTAAATGGAGATTCAAGATTGACCTGGAACGTCCGTTAGGACTACCGAGGAATCCTATGAACCCCTTACAAGCGATCCAGGACCTGGAACAGGCCCTTCAAACCCCGGCCCATAAGAACATCCCCGCCGCCGACGGCCCTTTGGCCGGTTTCGAGCAGGCGATCGACCAATTGGTCGCCCAAAGGAACGCCACGGCCAAGGACATCCAAAAAGCTTCGGTGGAAAAGGCCAAGTGGGAAGCCGAAAAGCTCGCCGCTTACCGGAAAAAGCTCGCCTATCTCGAATCCCAGGTCGAAGCCGCCCGGGTCGCCCTTGCGGCCTCGGAGGGAAGCTCCGCTTCCCCCGCCCAAGACCCCAACCAGCTGTTGGATTTTAAAAAACAGGAATTGGCCTATTGGCAGGGGAAGTTGAGGCAGATCGGACCGCCCCAGGATGACCCGAACGTCCCCTGTGTTACCCTCGAACCGTAAAGTACTAGGCCTATTTCCGGGTCAATCCGTTCAAGTCGAACCACTTCCCCTTGGGCAGTTTTTCCTGGAAATAGCGCCCGGCTTTCCAATAGACCCGGTAAACCCCTGCCGTCGGTTTGGAGACCACAGCCCGGGCTTTGTCCCCAACCACTTCCAAGGCCGCGCAATTGTCCATGGCCAGGGCGACACCCGGCGTCTTTTTCATCATTTCTTTGAGTTCGGGTTTCCGGTCCCTTTCCCCATCGTAATGGGGACAGCCTAGGGCGTCGATGAACCCTAATCCGGTCACTTTGATGAGCTTCGCTTTGGGATTTTTGAATTTACGGGAGTCCGAATTCCCTTGCCGGAACCAGCAAATGGCCCCGGCACTGGGACCGCACAGCACCTTTCCCTTTTCCCGCGCTTCCCGCAGGACCTTATCGACCCCCAATAATTTCCAGCGCCTCATCATTTTGAGGGTGTTCCCTCCCCACACAAAGACCACGTCCGAGGCCATGACCTTCTTACGGATTTGGGCGATCGCAGGCTTGGTTTTAACGAGATAGAGGGTATCCAAACGGCACCCAAGACGCCTGACAAAAAGCCGCTTCACCATTTCCACGGTGGCAAGGCGGTCATCACTGGCCGTTGGAACGAACAAGATGCGGGGATACTTTTTGCCGCTTAAATGGATTATTTCTTGGCAAAGAGGGACGACATCAACGGGGGGATTCCCCCACCCGAACCTTCCCCCGCCGATGGCGACGATCTTGAGCATCGAATATCAGGGCGCCGGGGCTTTACGGGACCGCCACCAGCGCTGGCCCCAGAGGGTCCAGGCCAAGGTGCCGAGCGAGATCAAGATGGAAAGGATCGGCAGGGTCCGGGAAACGAAGTCCTTGGAGACCCAGGGACTGGCCGCGCGGATCTTGGCCTCGAATTTTCGCAATTCGGGGTTGTTGGGATGGAGACGGAGGCTCTCGTCGATGGCCAGGATGGCCTCGGTGCGATTGGCGACCTGGTAATAGGACTGGCCCAGCAGTTGATAGGCCTGCCAGTAATCGGGCCGTTGTTCCACGGCCGCATGAAAATACTTCACCGCCTTCTCGTAATCCTTGTGGTCGTAGAGGTCCTTGCCCGCGTTGAAATAATCCTCGGGAGCGACCGCCCAACAGACGGCCGAACCCAGGAAAAGGGACAGGAGAAGGAGCAAGTTTTTTCGCACGTTCAGGCCGTGACCAACTGGGTGGCCTCGAAAGCGGCCAGGTTGGGCTGGATGACCTCGTGCTTCTTCAAATGGCCCATGACCGCTTCCTGGGTCTTCAGCCCCGTTCCGGTAATGAAGGCCACGGTCACCTTGTCCGGGTCCAGCGCCCCGGACTCGGCCAATTTCTTCAAACAGCCGATGGTCACGCCGCCCGCGGTCTCGGCAAAGATGCCTTCCGTGCGGGCCAATAGCTTGATCCCCTCGACGATCTCCTCATCGTTGACCATTTCGGCCCCGCCGTTGGACTCGGCGATGGTCTTGAGCGCATAGAAGCCGTCGGCCGGATTCCCGATGGCCAGGGATTTGGCGATGGTGTTGGGTTTCACAGGACGGAAGGTGTCCGTCTTGGCCTTGTAGGCCGTGGTCACGGGTGAACATCCTTCGGCCTGGGCCCCGAAAACCCGCATGGGCCGGGCCTCGATCAATCCCGTCTTGGCGAATTCCTGGGTCCCCTTCCAGATCTTGGTCAGGAGCGATCCGGAGGCCACCGGCACCACCACCTGCTCGGGCGACTTCCATCCCAATTGCTCGGCCACCTCGAACCCAAGGGTCTTGGACCCCTCGGCGTAATAGGGCCTCATGTTGATGTTCACAAAGGCCCATTTGTACTTCCCCGCGATCTCGCTGCAGAGGCGGTTCACATCGTCGTAGTTGCCGTTCACCCCGATGAGGTTGGGATCGTAGATGAGGGAGGCCGTCACCTTGCTGGGCTCCAGGTTGGAAGGGATGAACACGAAACGCTTCATGCCGCCCTTGGCCCCATAGGCGGAAACCGCGTTGGCCAGGTTGCCGGTGGAAGCGCAGGCGAGGGTGTCGAAGCCCAGTTCCAAAGCCCGGGTCGAGGCCACTGAAACGACGCGGTCCTTGAAGGAATGGGTCGGGTTGGCGCAGTCATTCTTGATATAGAGCTTTGAAAGACCCAATTCCTCGCCCAGGCGGTCGGCCTTCAAGAGCGGCGTGAAACCTTCGCCCAGGCTGTTGAACTTGTCCCCTTCCACGGGCAGGAACTCGCGATAACGCCAGATGTTCAGCGACCGGGAGGAGATCTTCTCCCGGGTCACGTCCTTCTTGATCTTGTCGTAGTCGTAGGCCGCCTCGAGGGGGCCGAAGCAGAACTCGCAGACGTATTTGGCGGCCTTCTCGTATTCCTGGCCGCACTCCCGGCATTTCAAGGCTTTCACGTAGCTCATCGAAGTCTCCTGAGGTCGCCCCGGAAACCTTCTTTAGCTGGAACTAAAAAAGGCCTCCATCGTGAGATGGAAGCCTTTGGGGGGTGGTTTTCCATCTCTCATCTTTCCCCGGGTCTTGATCTTTCCCGGAGCAGGATTTGGCACCTGGCGCCCTTTCGGGCCGGTTGCCGTGGCATCAAAGGGCCTGTCCCTCCGCCACTCGCGATAAGAGCGTTAAATTTTGAAAGATACTACCGGTCCCCATTCTCCTTTGTCAAGGTATCCAAGGGGCGGCTAATCGGTCCCCACTTCGATGTTGAGCACTTGGTATTTGAGGGTTCCGCGGGGCACCTGGATATCCACTTTCTCACCCACCTTCTTTCCGATGAGCCCACGGGCGATGGGGGTCCGGATGGAGATCTTGTTCTTGGCGAAATCGGCCTCTTCCTCGCCCACCAGCCGGTAGATCTCGTCCTGCTGGCTGTCCAGGTCCTTGACGGTCACCTTGCAACCGATGGACACATGCTCCCCGGTGATGTTCTCATCCTCCAGGATGCGGACCCGGGACAGCTTGTCCTCGATCTCCCGGATCCGGGCTTCCAGGATCCCCTGTTCCTGCTTGGCCGCATCGTATTCGGCGTTCTCCTTCAGGTCCCCATGGGCCCGGGCCTCTTCCAGGGCCTTGGCCACCTGGGGCCGTCGGACGGTCTTGAGGCGGTTGAGCTCGTCCTGAAGCTTGTCGCGGGTCACCCGGGACACCAAAAAATCAGCCATGACGTTCTCCTGGTCCGGAATTGATCATTTACCGCTTTTCTGGCACTTCTGGCACAGACCGTAAAGCTGCATCCGATGGGAGGTGATCTTGAAGCCGTGCTTCCGGCTGACCTGCTCCTGCAACTCCTCGATCTGCGGGTTCAGGAACTCGATATAGGTCCCGCACTGGGTGCAGATCATGTGGTCATGGTGTTGGCGGTTGAATTCGGGCTCGTATTGGACCCGGCCATCGCCGAAATCCAGTTCCCGGGCCAACCCGCACTGGCCCAGGTGCTTGAGGGTCCGATAGACGGTGGCGAACCCCACGTGGGGTTGCTTGGCCCGCGCCCTCTGGAAAAGCTCTTCCGCCGAAACATGGCCCCGGCTGGCCAGGAAGGTCTCCAGGATGAGCTCCCTTTGCGCGGTCAGTTTCAGGTCCTTTTCCTTGAGATAAAGGCTGAAGACCTCGTATTCCACGCCCTTTGGTTTGACCGGTCCCTTCAACATGGACATCGCTCCCCCTGAAATCAAAAACCGGGGTTCCCAGGGGAACGACCCGGTTCCAACACGGCTTTATCGGTTTAATTCAACATGACCGGCATCAGGACGTTCGAACGCACCACGTGCTGGAAAGCGCCTGCGATATTATCGGTCACGTCGCTGAGGGTCTGGAGGTAGTCCTCCTCCACCTCGCGCTCGTCCACCAAAAAGGAGGTCTTCAGGAGGACCGACAGTTGGCCCTTGATGACCTTGGAGACCCGCAGCATCTCGTTGCGGAAATATTCCGGGTGGTCCTTGCGCACCCGCTTGGGCAGCCGAGGCTTGGTCCACTTCTTCTCGTGGAGGGCGATCCCCGCGATCATCTGCGCCAGATGGTTCTCCAGCATGGGTCGGTCCACATGCTGTCCGTGGACCAGCCGCTCGATCACCACTTCCAGGAAGGAGACGTGGGAGAAAAGCTCACGGTAAAGTTCAAGGAAACTTTCCCGAACATCGGAGTCCTGTGCTTGACCCATGGCGCCCTCCGTTCGGCTTTTTGGAATTATACCCCGCCCCCCTTCCCAAAGAAAGTCAGGGAGGCTCACTCAGCCAACAGCTCTTGCACGGCCCCGTCCAGGTCCTCTTCCCGGTGGAGGCCCACGAAAGCCAGGGCCACCCGGCCCTTCTTGTCGATGAAATAGGTGGCGGGGATGCCGCTCACCCCGTAATCCTTGATCGTCTGATCGAAGGCCAATCCGATCGGATAGCTCAGGCCGTTCTTGGCGATGAAATCCTGGAAGTAAGCGTCAGGCTTGTTGTCCGCGGCTTCAAGGGACAATCCCCACATTTCCAATCCCTTCGAATGATTGTCATCGTAGATCCTCACCAGGGAAGGCAGTTCCATCCGGCAGGGACCGCACCAGGTGGCCCAAAAATCGAGGACCACGACCTTCCCCTTCATGGAGGAAAGGCTCAGTCCGTTGGAGGCGTTCAGGAAGTGGGCCTTGACCTCGGGAGCGGGAAGCCGTTCCGCGGCCGGAATGAGGTCCGGACCCTTCCCCGAGGGGGAGCAACCCAGGACCAGGAGGGACAAGGCAAAGGCCAGGCGGATGCAACGGGCCATGGGGCCCCCTTTCCCGGGAACCCGGGTCCCGGATCAGAAGAAGCTGATGTATTGGACGCGCAGGACCCGGGCAAAAAGATCGGGACGGTTGATGTCCCTCAGGTCCAGGCCGATCCGAAGCGGGTTATCCAGGTTGAACATCACGTTGGCGTTGTACTGCCAATAGGTCGTCAAAAGCTGGTTCACTTCCATGTTGAAGGCCAGCACGGGAGTGACCGCGAAGGAGGTCCCGAAAAAACAACCCAGGTCCTGGCTCGCGTCGAAGTTGTCGAACTTCACCAGATTGACCCCGCCGTGCAATTGAAGCCAACCCAGTTCCTTGAACTCGTGGCTGGCGGCCACGTAGAAGCCCTCTTCGGTCCCCGGGAAGAACCGTCCCCCGTTCACCACCCCGTAACCCCGGTCGTCCCAGGCGATCGCCAAGGCCACCGGGGAAGTCCCCTCGTCCAGGGGCTTGAGCTTGAAGAAGAGCCGGGGGGCCTGGACCTGGATCGTTCCGTTCCCCACCAGGTTGGTGCCGTTGGCGGAGAACCCGAACATGAAGAACTTCTCGAACCCGACGTTGGCCCGGACATAGACCCCGCCGTTGTCGTACATTTCGGTCACCAGGTCATAACCGCCATGGCCCAGGGTATAGGCGGTGGGGGCCATGACCATCTCATAATTGGTCGGGTCGGTCACCACGTCGTTCTTGGCCCAAAGGGCCGGGCTCCAGGCAAGGGAAAGGATCAGGAAGGCAAGGGCGCGGGGGCGAATGGGGGACCTCCGGAGGTTTTGTTTCATTTTAGGGTCCAGGACCCCAAAGTCAACGGAACGGCATCCTCAGTAATTTTCGATGAAGACCTTCTCGACGGTGGCGATATGGCGCCCCAGGAAGCGTTGGGCCTGCTCCTTGAACTTACGGGAAAGGTCGCTGACGAAGAACCGGCTCCCGCCCCGCCCGCTCAACTCGACCCCGTGGGTCTCCAGGTTGCGCCGAAGGGAACGGGCGGTCTCCTCCGCCGAATCCACGATCCGGACCCTTTTCCCCGCCACCTTCGAGAGGGTCCTTTTCAAGAGCGGGTAATGGGTGCAACCCAGCACCAGGGTGTCGATCCCGGCCTTCAAGAGGGGCTTCAGGTATTCCTTGGCCACGGCCTCCGGTATGGGTCCGGTCAGTTTTCCTTCTTCCACCAGCGGCACGAAAAGAGGGCAGGCCCGGGAGAAGACCCGCGCCTTGGGCATCAAGCGGCGGATGGCCTTCTCATAGGCTCCGGAAGCGACCGTTCCCTCGGTACCGATGACCCCGATGCGGCCGTTGCGGGTCACCTCGACGGCCGTGAAGGCCCCGGGTTCGATCACACCCAGGATAGGCAGGGAAAATTCCTTCCGGACGGCCTCCAGGGCCCAGGCCGAGGAGGTATTGCAGGCCACCACCACGCACTTGACCTTCTCTTTTTTACGGAAGAACCGGATGATCTGCCGGGCATAGCGGATGATGGTGTCCGGGCTCTTGGTACCATAGGGGATGCGGGCCGTGTCGCCGAAATAGACGATCCGTTCGTGGGGAAGTTCCTTTTGGATCGCCTTGAAGACCGTGAGTCCCCCGAGGCCCGAATCGAAGATCCCGATGGGCAGGTGCTTCAACGGCCGGACTTCCTGGGTTTGCGCCCTTTGGAATCCTTGAGCAGCTTATAGTCGATGGAATCGACCAGGGCCTCCCAAGAGGCCTCGATGATGTTCTCACTGACGCCCACGGTGCCCCAGGCCCCTTGGGGGTCCCGGCTCTCGATCAAGACCCGAACCTTGGCGGCGGTCCCTTCCTTGGCGTCCAGGACACGCACCTTGAAGTCGCTCAAGCGGACTTCCTTGAGGGAGGGATAGAACTTGGTCAATGCTTTCCGCAAGGCCTGGTCAAGCGCGTTGATGGGCCCGTCGCCCTCGCCCACCGTGTTCTCCAGGACCCCGTTCACCCGCAGCTTGATGGTGGCCTCGCTCACCAGTTTGCCGTCCCCCCGGTTCTCCACGATGACGCGGAAGCCCACCAGGTCGAAGAAGTTGCGGTGCTGTCCCAGGGCTTTTTTAAGGAGTATCTCGAAAGAGGCCTCGGCCCCCTCGAACTGGTAGCCTTCGCTCTCCATCTTCTTCACTTCGTCGATGATGGCGCGGGCTTCGGGCGTGTTGCGGTCGAGCTTGATGTGACGGGTCCCTGCCTGGTGAAGGACGGCGGAGGCCCCCGCCTGGTCGGAGAGGACCAGTTTGCGCGCGTTCCCCACCTGTTCGGGATCCACGTGCTCATAGGCCTCCGTGGCTTTTTGGACGGCGGAGATGTGCATCCCGCCCTTATGGGTGAAGGCGTTCTTGCCCACATAAGGGGCC
This sequence comes from bacterium, assembly GCA_035549195.1. Classification (NCBI taxonomy): domain Bacteria; species bacterium. Next base: position 14,634 of record DASZRK010000052.1, on the reverse strand, counting down.
CCCGGCCGGGGGCTTTGGTTGAGGATCTCATCGACCCGGTGGGACACTTCGGTGAGCTTCTCGAGTTTCACCGGCCGCAGGAATCCGAACTGGGTCTTCAGGGCCAGGGTCGGGATGAGGGAGGTCAGGTTGGTGTTGCCCACCCGTTCCCCATAACCGTTCATGCAGCCCTGCACCTGGGTGGCGCCGGCGGCGAGGGCCGCCAGGGTGTTGGCCACCGCCAGGTCGGAGTCGTTGTGGCAATGGATACCGAGGGCCGCGCCGGGGAAACGCTGGCGCACCCGGGTCACCACCGCCTCGATGTCCTCGGGCAGCGATCCCCCGTTGGTATCGCAAAGCACCAGGCAATCGGCGCCGCCCTGGAGGGCCGCTTCCAGGCAGGAGAGCGAGTATTCCGGATTGCGCTTGTAGCCGTCGAAGAAATGCTCGGCATCGAAGAAGACCTCATCGGTCCTGGACTTCAGGAATTTGACGGAGTCGTTGATGATCTCCAGGTTCTGGGGAAGCTGGATCCCCAGGGCCTTCGTCACGTGGAAGTCCCAGGTCTTCCCCACCACCGTGATGGTGGAGACCCCGGCCTTCACCAGGTTGAGCAGGTTCTGGTCCTCGCCGGCCTTGTGGCGGGCGCGGCGGGTCATGCCGAAGGCCGAGAGCCGCGCCTTCAATTTGAGCTTCTTCACCCGCTGGAAGAACTCGGTGTCCTTCGGGTTGGCCCCGGGCCAGCCCCCCTCCAAGTAATGGAGCCCCAGGTCGTCCAGGGCCTGGGCGAGCGCCAGCTTATCCTCGACCGAGAGGTTCAACCCCTGGGTCTGCGGACCCTCCCGCAATAACGCGTCATAAAGAACGATCTTATCGGACACGGTCTCCCCTTAAGCTTTCTTGCCCAAATGGAACTTCTTGTGGATGGCCGAAACGGCCTTGGCCACGTCCTTCTGGTCGATCACGACCGAGATCTTGATCTCCGAGGTCGAGATCATCTCGATGTTCACGCCGGCCTCGGCCAGGGCGGTGAACATGTTGGCGGCCACGCCCGAATGGGAGCGCATGCCCACGCCCACCACCGAGACCTTGGCGATATCCTCGTCGCTGATGACCCCGGCGGGTTTCAAGGACTTGGAGGCCTCCTGGACCACCTTCATGGCCTTCTTGAACTCGCCCTTGTCCACGGTGAAGGAAACGTCCGAATGCCCCTTCTCCCCGATGTTCTGGATGATCATGTCCACGTTGACGCCCGCCTTGCCCAACCGGGAGAAGAGGATGGAGGCGATGCCGGGGCGGTCCGGAACGCCACGCACCGTGATCTTGGCCTCGTTCTTGGTGTAGGTCACCCCGCTGATGACCACCTTTTCCATGGCTTTGGTCTCTTGCATGACGATCGTCCCTTCCTTTTCGTTAAATGTGGGCCGCACATGGATCTTGATGCCGAAGTTCTTGGCGAATTCCACCGAGCGGGCGTTCAGGACCTGGGCCCCCGCACTGGCCATCTCCAGCATTTCATCGTAGCTGATGACGTTCAGTTTACGGGCATCCTTCACCATGGAGGGGTTGGCCGTGAAGACGCCGTCCACATCCTTATAGAACTCGCAGACGTCCGCTTTCAAGGCCGCGGCGATGGCCACCGCCGTCAGGTCGCTCCCGCCCCGTCCCAGGGTCGTGATCTCGTTGTTGCGGTTCATGCCCTGGAAACCGGCCACCACCACCACTTTCCCGGCGTTCAAGGCCTTGCGGATGGTCGAATCCCCCACCTTCACGATGCGGGCCTTGGTATGGACATTGTCGGTCACGATCCCGACCTGGGGACCGGTGAAGGAGATGGAGTCGCAGCCCTGGGCCCGGATGGCCATGGCCAGCAACGCGATGGATTGTTGCTCACCGGTGGCGAGCAGCACGTCCATTTCCCGCTCCTCGGGATCGTCGGTGATCTTCTTCGCCATCTCGATCAGGTCGTCGGTGGTGTCCCCGGGTGCGGAGACCACGACCACCACCTGGTTCCCTTTTTTGCGGGTCTTGGCGATGCGGGCGGCCACCTCCAGCATCTTGGCCGCGTCGGCCACCGAGGAGCCGCCGAATTTTTGGACAATGATCGCCATTTTTCTTTCCTTAGGGACCCCGGCCTTAAAAGCCCAGGGCCTTCAAGATCTCGCCCATCTCGGGCTTGATGACCAAAGGTTTATTGCTGCGCATGACCGCCGTGTCCGGGTCCTTCAGGCCGTGGCCGGTCAGGGTACAAACGATCCGCTTCTCCCCGTCGGTGAAATAGCCTTCTTGGTTCTTCTTGATGACCCCGGCCAGGGACGCGGCGGAAGCGGGCTCGCAGAAAATGCCCTCCAGGGAAGCCAGCATCTCGTAGGCCTGCAGGATCTCCTCGTCCGTGACCGCTTCGATGAGGCCTTTGGACCCGTCGCGCGCGGCCTCGGCCGATTTCCACGAATAGGGATTCCCGATCTTGATGGCCGTGGCGATGGTGTGGGGGTTCTCCACCACCTTCCCCGACACGATGGGGGCGGCGCCCGCCGCCTGGAACCCGCACATGCGGGGCAGCCGGGTGGACTTGCCCAGTTGTTTGTATTCCTGATAGCCCTTCCAGTAGGCAGTGATGTTCCCCGCGTTGCCGACGGGAATGGCGTGGTATTCGGGCGCGTCGCCGATGGTGTCCACGATCTCGAAGGCGGCCGTCTTCTGGCCTTCGATGCGGTAACGATTGTTCGAGTTCACCATGGTGATCGGATATTTGTCCGCCAACTCCCGGGTCAGGGCGAGGGCTTGGTCGAAGCTGCCTTCCACCGCCAGCACCTTCGCGCCATAGATCATGGACTGGGCCAGCTTGCCGAGCGCGATGGAACCATGGGGCAGGAGCACGGCGCAGGAAAGCCCCGCCCGGGCCGAATAAGCCGCCGCCGAGGCCGAAGTATTGCCGGTGGAGGCGCAGATGACCGCCTTCGACCCCTCCTCGACCGCCTTGGAGATGGCCATGGTCATGCCCCGGTCCTTGAAGGAACAGGTGGGGTTGAGTCCCTCGAACTTGAAATAGACCTTCAGCCCGTTTCCCAGCTTCTCGGAGATGCGGGACCCATAAAGCAGGGGCGTATCGCCTTCTTTGAGGGAAACGACGGGGGTCTTGTCGGAGACCGGCAGGTAGGACCGGTACTCCTCGATGAGTCCTCTCCAATAAGCCATTATTCCCCCCGGTCCATGCGGATGAGGAGGGTCTCTTCCTGGATGAAGGGCAGACCGTTGATCTTCTTGAGGGCCTCCTGCACGTTCTTTTCCACCGCCTCGTAGGTCACGATGACGACCGGCACCTTGTCGCCCTTCTTTTGCTCCTTTTGGATGACGGACGCGATGGAGATCTGGTGCTCGCCCAGGATGCGGGAGATGTTGGAAAGCACCCCGACCTGGTCGAGCACGGTGAACTTCAGGTAGTAGCGCGACTTGATATCGCCCATCTTCTTCAGGCGCTTGATCTGGGGGTTATCGGACAGGAACCAGCAATTGGAGATCTCGCCCGCCACGTTGTCGCTGACGCTTCGGCCTACGTAGATCAGGTCGCTCATCACCGCCGAGGCCGTGGGTTTGTTGCCGGCCCCCAGTCCGTAGTACATGGTGGTGCCCACGAAATCGCCCGTCACCAGGACGCCGTTGTATTCCCCGTCCACCTTGGCCAAAAGGTGCTCCTGGGGGATGAGGGTCGGGTGCACGCGCACTTCCAGTTCATCCCCCTCCACCTCGGCGATGGCGAAGAGCTTCACTACCCGGCCGAATTCCTCACGGGCGAACTCGATGTCCTGGAGGGTGATGCGTTCGATCCCCTCCACGTAGATATCCTCCACCTTGACCCGCTTGGAGAAGGCCAGGGAGGCCAGGATGGCCAATTTATGGGCCGCGTCCATCCCGTTGATGTCCAACGTCGGGTCCGCCTCGGCCAGGCCTTTCTTTTGGGCCGTTTGGAGGGCTTCCTTGAAGCTCTTTTTTTCCTCGGTCATCTTCTGGAGGATGTAATTGGTGGTGCCGTTCACGATGCCGTAAATGGACATGATGTTGTTGGCGGCCAACCCGTCGTTGATGGCCTGGATGACCGGGATGCCCCCGCAGACCGCCGCCTCGAAATAGATGTCCACCTTGTTCTGTTGGGCCGTCTCGATGATCTCGTCCCAATGGACGGACAGGACCGCCTTATTGGCGGTGACGATGTGCTTCCCCTTCTTCATGGCGTCCAAAAGATAGGTGCGGGCGGGCTCATAGCCCCCCATCAATTCCAGGACGACGTCGATCTCGGGGTCATTGAGGATATCCTCGTACTTATCGGTCAGCATCCCCTCGGGGGTCGTGACCTCGCGTTGCTTGGCCAGGTCACGGACCATGATGCGCTTGATGCGCATTTGGGCCCCGACCTTGGCCTCGATGAGGGTGCGGTTCTTTTCCAGGAGGCGGTAAAGCCCCTGGCCCACGTTGCCGAAGCCGATCATGCCGACCTGAACGATGGTTTTTCCCCCAGCCATGGTGCGCTCCTACCGGAAATGGAAAACGCCCCGTGCTTATGAAAAGCCGGGGCGTTTGGTGAAAAGGAGCTACAGATTATAAGAAAGGGGGGTCTTCTTCAAGGAAAAGGCCCGTAAAGCGGGGCTTAGACGGCTTCCTTGATCCGGCGCAGTCCCTCTTGGATGACCTTCTCGCTGGTGGCGTAGGAAAGGCGCATATAGCCTTCCGCGCCGAAAGCGATGCCGGGCGTCAAGGCCACCTTGGCCTTGTCGAGCAGGTACTCGGAAAGCTCCAGCGAATTGGAGCGGCCGGGCTTGAACAGACCCTTCACGTTCGGGAACACATAGAAGGCCCCGGCGGGCTTCAGGCACTGGATGCCCGGGATGGCGTTCAAGCCGTCCACGATCATGTCCCGGCGTTTTTGGAATATCTCGACCATCTTCTGGATCTCCGAATCCGGCATGGCACAGGCGGCCACCCCGGCCTTCTGCACGATGGCCGTGGGGTTGGAGGTGGATTGGCCCTGAAGGTCCGAGATGGCCTTCATCACGTTGGCGGGACCCGCGGCGTAACCCAGCCGCCAGCCGGTCATGGCATAGGCCTTGGACATCCCATTGACCAGGATGGTCTGGGCGGCCACTTCCTTGGAAATGGACGGGAAACAGGTATGGGCCTCGCCGTAGACCAGCTTGGCGTAGATCTCATCGGAGACCACGATGAGCTTGTGCTTGAGGACCAATTCCGCGATGGACTCGAGCGCCTTGCGGCCCACCACCGCGCCCGTGGGGTTGCTGGGGGAATTCAGGACCAAGACCTTGGTCTTGGAGGTGATCTTGGGGGCCAGGACCTCGGCGGTCAGTTTGAATTCCTGCGATTCGGGGCAATCCACGAAGACCGGTATCCCGCCCGCCAGTTTCACCTGCTCGGGATAGCTCACCCAATAGGGGGCCGGGATCAGCACCTCGTCGCCCGGGTTCAGGATCGCCATGAACACGTTATAGAGGGAATGTTTCGCCCCGCAGGAGGCCACGATGTCGGTGGGGGCGTATTGGACCTTGTATTCCCGCTCCAGATATTGGGCGATGGCCTTGCGCAGTTCCAGGGTGCCCGGCACGGGGGTGTACTTGTGGACACCGTCGTCGATGGCCTTCTTGGCGGCGTCACAGATGACCTGGGGCGTCTTGAAATCCGGTTCCCCGGCCCCGAAGTTGAGGACGTCCACGCCCTCTTCCTGGAGCTTCTTCGCCTTCGCGTCGATGGCCAGTGTCATCGAGGGCGCGATCTGTTTCATGCGGTTCGAGATTTCCATTCAGCACCTCAAATCTTGGTATGGTCCGATATCGGGAGATCCTAAGGGAGCGGGGCCTTCGATTCCTATGACCCAGGACAGCCGCCCGGACCCAGGTTAAAACAACTTCTTCATGTTCCTCAAGGCCTGCCGGATGCGGTCCTTGTTCTCGACCAAGGCCATGCGGATGTAACCCTCCCCCAAGCTCCCGAATCCCGTTCCGGGAGAAACGGCCACTTCCGCTTCCTTCAAAAGCTTCATGGCGAAGTCCATCGAGTTCAGCTTGCCGAACTTCTGGGGGATCTTGGCCCAAAGATACATGGCCGCCCGGGGTTTTTCGATGGGCCAACCCATGCGGTTCATCCCCTCGACCATGATGTCCCGGCGCTCCTGGTAGACGGCGGCCAGCTTACGGAGGTTCTCTTCGGGGCTGTCGAGGGCCGTGATGGCGGCCACCTGGATGGGGGTGAAGATGCCGTAATCCATGTAGCTCTTGATCTTGGCCAATGACGCGATGACCTTGGGGTTCCCCGCCGCGAAACCGATGCGCCACCCCGCCATGTTGTAGGACTTGGACATGGTGAAGATCTCGATGCCCACGTCCTTGGCGCCGGGCGTGGCCAGGAAACTGGGGGATTTGTAGCCGTCGAAGACGATATCGGCGTAGGCCAGGTCGTGGACCACCAGGACCTGCTTTTTCTTGGCCCACTTCACGACGTCCTTGAAGAACTCCGGTTCGATGGAAATGGTCGTGGGGTTATGGGGAAAATTGATGATGAGGATCTTGGGTTTCGGGGTGGACTTGGAATAGGCCTTGTCCACATGCCTTAAGAAGGCCTCCGGTCCATCCAGGATGGGGATGGTGACCAGGCTTCCGCCGGCGATGATGACGCTGTAATGATGGATGGGATAGGTCGGGTTGGGCACAAGCACCTTGTCGCCGGGGTTGATGACGGCGAGCCCCAGGTGGGCCAAACCCTCTTTGGAACCGATGACCGAGACCGCCTCGGTATAGGGGTTGATGGGGACCCCGTATTTGCGGTCGTACCAGCGGGATACGGCCTTCAGGAAAGCCGGGATCCCCTTGGAGGTGGAATAACGATGGGACTTCTTGTCCTGCACCACTTCGATGAGCTTGTCCACAATGGGCCGGGGTGTCGGATTGTCCGGGTTCCCCATCCCGAAATCGATGACATCGATCCCCTTCTGCCGCGCGGCCAGTTTCTCGGCGTTGAGCCGGGCGAAAAGATAGGGCGGGAATTTCTTGATGAGGTTAGCTTCGGTGCGGATCGGCATGGTCTCTCCGGGTGATTAGATCTTGACCTTCGGTATCGAGGCGAACTTGTGATAGGCCACCGACCTTTGTTTCAGCTTCGCCTTGGTGAGCCCGGCGATGGCCTTGGTGCCGAATCCCTGCACGGTGAAGGAAGCCACCAAATTGCCCGCGATGACGGCCTGTTTCAAGACCTCGGGGTTCAGTTTCCCAGCCCGGGCCACGTAACCGATGAAGGCGCCCGCGAAGGTGTCCCCGGCGCCGGTCGGGTCCACCACATAGTCCAAAGGCACGGCGGGCGACAGGAAGGTCCAACCGGGTCCGAACAACATGGCCCCATGCTCGCCCTTTTTCACGATGACGATCTTGGGCCCCATCTTCTGGAGCGCGCGGGCTCCCTTCATCAGGTGCATTTCCTTGGTCAAAAGCCGGATCTCCTGGTCATTGACCACCACCAGATCGGTCCGCTTCAGGACCTTGATCAGGGCCGGACGGGTGATATTGATCCAAAGGTCCCGGGTATCGAGCACCGTGAACTTGGGGCGCTTCATCTGGTTCAGGACATTGATCTGGAGGTCCGGGTGGATGGCCGCCAGGAACACATAGGGGATATCACGGTGTTTCCCCGTGATATGGGGGTCGAAGCGCTCAAAAACGCCCAGGTCGATCTTGACCGTATGGGCGACCGACATGTCGTTCTCGTAATAACCCTTCCAATAGAAGGTCTTGCCCTTCTCGCGGGTCACCAGGCCCGTTTGGATGCCCTTCCTGCGCAGGCGTGCCAATTCAACTTCCTTGAAATCGTCCCCTACCACTCCCACCATTTGGACCTTGGTGAACAAGCTGGCCGCCAGGCTGGAATAGACCGCCGCCCCTCCCAGCACCCGGTCCGCGGACCCATAGGGGGTCTTCAACCCGTCATAGGCCACCGAACCAACGATCAATACCTCGGACATTCGCTTCACCCTTTTTCCGTGCCGTCGAACAGCACATAGCCTTTATAGGAACAAAAAGCCACGAACCCCAGGACCGCCAAAAGACAGTCGCCGACCAGCTTTAGGATGAGCGGATTGTCCTCATGCTTGTTGCATTTGACCCGGGGGCCCCAGGCGGTCTTCCCCACGAAGTAATAGTGCTTTTGATGGTCATAGGTCTGGGGGGCCAGGAAGCCGGCCTGAACGAGGGCGTTCTCGTCGATGTCCTCGGTGACGGGTTGGTCGGCGTGGACTTGATTCCACTGGTCCACCGCCTTTTGGATCACGTGGATACGCGCATAGCAATTGAGCTCATCCCGGTCGATGAGGGCCTGCCGCAGCCCGAAGACCACGAAGAACGTGATGACCCAACTGACCGCGTAAAGCGTCAGTCCCTTCTTCCAGGTCAACTTTTGGAGCTTTTTAGGCATGAAAACCCCCGAAATTTCGCAAGAGTATAGCAAAAGGGGGCGCTTTTTTTGGAAGTTAGTGTCTTCAGGGAAGAACGGCAAGGACCCGATCGATCCCACGGAGGAAGAGGGCGGATGACGGCTTCCGATCCCTCACGGCAAAGTCCTCAGGAAGGTGGCAAAGGTCACAAGGACCCTTCCACCGTGGCGTTCGGCCGGGACGATTTCCGACTCATCCCGGGCGAAGGACTTTCCTTCCAGGCTTGCGTCGAAGGGACCGGGTCTTTTTCAGCGAATGACGCCCAGCTTCAGGATCTGTCGCTGGATCCCGCCGGTCGGCGGCTTTATTTCCACGACCGCCAGATAGATGCCCGTCGCCACCGTGGAAGCGTCCCAGGCGGCGCTATTGGCGCCGGTCGCTCCCTGGATCTCCCCGACCAGTTCCCCGGCCAGGTCATAGATCTTGACCCGAAGGGTGTCCTGGGCCCCCGTGGGTCCCTGGAAAAGGGCTTGGGCCTGACCCTGGGAAAGCCGGACCGGGTTCGGGCCCACGGTCACCTTTTCCCGGTCCGGTCTCCCCGAGGCGATGGTGAAGGTCTGGACCAAGGTCTGTTCCCCACCCTGGGCGCCGGTCCAATGCCCTTCCACGAAATAACGCCCGGCCGTCAGATAAGCCCCCGAACTTCCTGTCCCGTCCCAGGACAGGGTGACCGGGGATCCCAGTATGGTCGAAAGGATGATCGTTTCCTGGAGCGGACCTGAGGCCGGGTCCAACACCGACGAACCGAGGGAAAGGGTGGCCAGTCCGTTCCCCTGGCTGTCCTGCGCCGTCGTCAGGAGCTCCCGGACGATCTCGCCCGCTTCGTTATAAATGGCCACATGGACGTGGGCCAGGGACCGGCTGACCGTCACCTGTTGGGTGGTGCTCAGGTCCATGCCTTGCCCGTTCACATTGTCCACCTTCAGGTGGTAAACACCGTTGCTGACCGGGGACCCCGAACCATTGGTCCCGTCCCAGGTGGTCAAGGCCACCCCGCCGAAATAGACCGTCACCGAGCCATTGGGACCGGAAAGGCTGGTGATCGATCCGTTCCCGCTCCCAAAGTCGAAATTTTGGATCGCCTGGGAAAGTTGCTCCTGGAGCAGGACCACCACCAATTCCCCTGCCTCGTTATAGACCCCGATCGTGACCTCATAGGAGCCCACCACCACCGAGGGCGCGACACTGGTGAGGCCCGCCGAAGGACCCAGTTCCAGGACCGCCTGGTTCAGGACCTGGGTCCCCGAGACCAAAAGATCCTTCACCCGGGTTCGATAGGTAAGGTCATAGGTCCCCGGACCCAGGGCCGGGAGGGCCCAGGAAAGAACGGACTGGGCCGGGTCATAAAGCGGCGTCGGAAGGCTTGCAGGAACATTGGGCCCCGCCCCCGTAAAAACAAGTTGGGGGGGCAATCGGTCGGTGATGGTCGCTCCACCCAGACCGGCGGCTCCCACGGTCAATTCCAGCGTATAGGTCAAGTTCCCGCCGGACTCCACCGTCAGGGCCGAGACCTTTTTCGAGAAGGAGATCTGAGGTAAAGGGGTGGAAGTCGCCGTGGCCGTCGCCGTCCAAGTGGGGGTCCAGGTGTCGCTCGGGGTCGCCGTCCATGTATCGGTGGGGGTTCGGGTCGGGGTTGCCGTGGAGGTCGCCGTCCAGGTGTGGGTCCAAGTCCAGGTCCAGGTGGGTGTTCGGGTCGGCGTAAAGGTCCGGGTCGCCGTGGGGCTCGGGGTATCGGTGGCGGTGCGGGTCGGTGTCGGCGTGGAAGTGTCCGTCCATGTATGGGTGGGTGTCCGGGTGGCTGTGAATGTCCTTGTATCCGTCGCGGTCGGGGTCGAAGTCGGGGTCGAAGTGGCGGTGGCCGTCGGGGTCCAAGTGAAGGTCGACGTAAAGGTCCTTGTATCCGTCGCTGTGGAGGTGAAGGTCCAGGTCCGGGTCGCCGTGGACGTCGCCGTCGCCGTTCGGGTCCAGGTCGGGGTCGGACTATCGGTCGCCGTAAAGGTCGAAGTGAAGGTCCAGGTATCCGTCGCGCTGTTCGTGGGGGTGGGGGTCGGCGTGGGGGTCCGGGTTTCGGTGGAGGTCCGGGTGGACGTAGGGGTGAAGGTATCCGTGGACGTGGCGGTCGGGGTCCCGGTGGCGGTCCAGGTCCTAGTTGCGGTGGAGGTGGCGGTATCGGTCCGGGTATTGGAGGCCGTCGGAGTGTCCGTCACGGTGAAGCTATCCGTGGGCGTCGCCGTGAAGACCAGCGTATGGGTCGAAGTGGAGGTAGCGGTCGAGGTGCGCGTATCGGAAGCGGTCGCGGTGAACGTGGCGGTCCTGGTATCGGTCGCCGTGGAGGTGGCCGTCCCGGTCGAGGTATCGGTGGAGGTCGGCGTGGAAGTGCGGGTATCCGAAGGGGTGAAGGTGGAAGTGGGGGTCTTGGTGGCGGTCGGTGTACCGGTATCCGTACTGGTGGAAGTCGCCGTCCTGGAAAAGGTCGCGGTCGAAGTATCGCTCGCGGTGGAACTGGCGGTCCAGGTCTTGGTCGGGGTCCAGGTGGAGGTTTCGGTGGAGGTATCCGTGGTCGTCCAGGTCGAGGTGGAGGTCCGGGTCGCGGTCGAGGTAAAGCTGCTGGTGGAGGTCGAGGTGGAGGTGGCCGTGTCGGTGGCCGTCCGGGTGGAGGTCGGGGTCGAGGTCGCGGACGGCGTCCGGGTGGGGGTCCCGGTCGAGGTCGGGGAGGGGGTGCAGCCTCCGACCACGTTGGTCACCGCGTTCGAAAGGATCATCTTCCGAACGGGCGTCGCGGTCGGACCGATGGGTATTGGGGTAAAGGTCGGCGTGTCGGCGGGCCCACCCGATCCGGTAAGGGTGGGGGTGACCGTCCGGGTTGGAGTGGAACTCCTCGTCGAGGTGGGGGTGTTGGTCCGGGTCGGGGTGAACGTAGGGGTACCGGTGGAAGAAGAGGGGCAAAGGGAGATGCCTGTCGTCCCGATCACGGTACTTCCGCCGCATAAGTAAGTGCTGTTCTCGATCCCGACCACTGCGAGGGTCGTCCAAGGGCCCGAGATCGTGGCCGGGACCGTGACCGACTGGACCAAGGTGACCGCATCCGCGGTGGGGAGGGAGCCCGTGTTATAGGAAGCGGTGCAACCCCCGGGGAACGAAAGGGTCGCGGCACTTCCGAAACCGATGCTGTAATCGTCGGTTTGGAATTGATCGTTCGTGGGACCGAACACCAGGGTGACCGACAGGGTCTGCCCGACGGTGACGCAGGAGGTGGTGGCGCCGACGGAGATGGTCGAGAAGGTCTGCCCCCGGACCGCACCCGCGGCCAGGGCAAAGGCCAGGGAAAGGGCCAGCCGAAGCCTCCCCCATCCCATCCCATCCATCCTCGGTCCCTTTTCCATCGGCGCCCTCAATAGCAAGCCTGTTCCAGGTCGGATAAAGACGCTTGGTTGATGATCGTCACGCAGGATTGGCTTGCCCGGACCTGGAAACTAAGGGTCCCGGAGGCTCCGGCGGGCAGGTTGCCGATGGACCAGCCCACCTGGCCGCCGCTCACGAAGGTATTGGGCATGCTGGGGCTGCTGGTCTGGGACCCGGGCACGAAACTGGTCCCCGGGGGGATCGGGTCCGTCACCGTCACGCCGCTGGCCAATCCGGGGCCACTGTTCCCATAGGTCAAGGTATAGGTGATGACCTGGCCTTGGGTGACCGGGCCCGACGGATCGTTGGACTTGGTCAAGGACATGGTCGGTGGTTGGGGGCAGGCCGCCCAGGTCACATCGTCCACGTAGCCCCAACCGTAATGCCCCCCTTGCCCGCAATCGTAGTCAGTGAACCGAAGGGTGACCTGTTGGCCCACGTATTGGCAAAGGTTGATGGTGTAATTGGTCCAGGGAAGGTACCCCCATCGGTTCTCGGTGGTCGGGTTGACCGCGCAGATCGCGCCACCCGTCCCGGTCAAGCCGTCAAAGACCACGATGGCCAGGTTGTTGGCCCAGTTATAGACCAGGGAGGCGATCGTGGTGCCGCCCACGATCACGTCGGCCTGGATATAGGTGTCCTCCGATTGACCGACCTCATAGTGATGGTCCTCGAAGACCGCCGCGAACCAAAAGGAAAGGCAGGTCCTCCCGTCCGACGGGACCACATCCGTTTGCTGGATGCGGGCCCAATCCTGGTGGTTCTCATCGCCCCGGGCCGAGTAGAGCTGGGCGGCACAATTTCCCCCATGGACCATGGGAAGCATATTATTGGAAAGAGGGGCCCATCCGACCGGAACAGAAGAGGCGGTCGGGGGCCCGCAGGCAAGATTGGCCCCTGAATTGGTCGAAGTGGTCCAACCGGTCAGGTTGCAGGTCTCGAAATCCCCATTGACCCAGGCCAGGACCGGGGAAGGAAGAAGGGCCCAAAGGAAAATCAGAAAAGCCAGGCCCCAAGAAGGACGGAGCCGCCCGAAGGGAGGAACATCAAGGCCAGGATCGGTCCTCGAAGGTTCAACGGCTCCTTGGAGTTCCCCGATCTTTAAGGATCTTTCTCGGATCAAAACACACCACCATGGCCGAAGGCGATCGACCGAAAATCATTTTTATGGACGACGAGCAAATGCTATCGCCCATCGCATTGGTTTTTCGTAAAGAAGGGGTAAAGAAGGATTAAAGGAACGGCAAAGGAAGGGCCATCGGTTGAAAATGGATCTCGGTCAAACTTTGGGCGATCGTCCCGTTTGGGTCCTCCGGAATTGATGGGGCGTCTTCCCCGTCGCCTTCTTGAAGACCTCGAAGAAGTAATGGAAGTTCTTGAAACCGCTTTCAAGGCTGACCCGTTCGACCGAGAGTTGGCCATGGGTCAAAAGCTCCTTGGCCTTCTCGACCCGAAGATCCCTCAGGAACACTGAAAACCCTTTTCCGAACCGTTCCTTGAAGCAACGGCCGAAAACCGAGGTCGAAAGCCCGAACTCGACGGCCACCTTCCCCAAGGGGATGGATTCCTGGAAATGGGCCCGGATGAAGTCCCGCGCGCTGTCCAAACGGTCTTCTTTCATCCCTTGCCGGGGTTTGAGGGCCAGACGATAAATGCGTTCCAACCCGTCCTTGAACATGGCCTCCGGGTCCCCCCGTTCCATCGATCGGGCGTTCTCCGCCAGGACCTTATCCAAGGCCGGGGCCAATCCGGGTTCCATTTTGGAGAGCTCCAAGGCCAAGAACCCAAGGGCGTATTGGAAATGGACGACCGCACCCCGTCCTTGCATCCGGACCCGATGGACATAAAGCTGGAAAGCCGCCTCCCTCTCCGACATCCGCCCTTCCCGATAGACCTTTTGGAGCCCTTGGAACGCGCTCAGGAGTTCCCAAAGGGCGGACCGTTCCGGCGGGGATGTTTCCCCGTGGTCCGGGCCTCGCAGGGAAACCCTATCGACGGGAGCTTCCAGGATCTCGGTCATGACGCACCACCGGCCACCGGGTCCGAAGGGGGCGTCGGGGCCTCCCCATCTTCGGGTTGGGAGACCTCCTTCATGAAGGAATAGAACCACCGGTCCCAAACATCCTCGGTCCAAGGAGGCAAGTCCTCAGGGCTCTTGGTTCGGATCATGGTCCATCCCTTCCCCATGCCTTTGCGGCACGGCTTTCCAGGGATGAATTTAAGGAGAAAAGGGGTACGAACGGGGTAAAAAGGCGGCAAAGGAGCGGTAAAGAAGCCGTATAGGCCCCGGGATCACCGCTTGGACAGGACCCACTTGTAGCCGACCTGGGGAACGGTCTCGACCCGCTTTCCTTCCGGACCCAATTTGGCCCGAAGATGCCCCACATGGACATCCACCACTTTGGGGACGATGGCGGTGGCCGGTCCCCAGGCCAAACGGACGATCTCCTCCCGGGACAGGGCCTTCCCCGGATTCTCCAGGAAGATCCGAAGGATGTCGAACTCCCGTAAGGTCAAGGCAATGGGCTTGTCCTGGCACCAGACCTCATGGGAGGTCGGCGAAAGTCGGACCTTCCCGGAAATGATCTCATCCTTGACCGGGGTCGTGGAAGAATGCCGTTTCAGGATCGCCCGGACCCGGGCGAGGAATTCCCTTTCGTTGAAGGGTTTGCTCAGGTAGTCCTCCGCGCCTGCCTCCAACCCCCGCACGATGTCCTCGGAGGACCCGCGGGCGGTCAGGATGAACACGGGCATCTTGCCCTTCTGCG
>DASZRK010000051.1 GCA_035549195.1 bacterium | reverse complement strand
ATATCCCTTCGCCGTCGCCCAGCCCTTCTTGGCCAGGACCGTCGTGATGGCCGCCGTCAAGCTCGTCTTCCCATGGTCCACGTGGCCGATCGTCCCGATGTTCACGTGCGGCTTGCTACGAACGAATTTTTCTTTCGACATTTCCGCCCTCCAGGATGAAGTGGATGATGGTTAATATTCTTGATCTAACGGCACCCACACCGGCGGACTACGAATACCGTATGGGCCTTCGAGCCTCGATCTTTTCCTTCGCTAGGGGAAAACTGGAGCCCAAGACCGGGATTGAACCGGTGACCTCTTCCTTACCAAGGAAGTGCTCTACCAACTGAGCTACTTGGGCAGGGGGCCGAGCAAGAGGAGGTATTCTACTTTTCGAACCCCCCCTGTCAAGGAGAAATGGCCCGGTTTCGGGCCATTTTGCCCCTTTTCGGCGCCTCCGGCCCCCGACCGGTTCAACGATCGCGGCCGTGGGGGTCCACGATCTTGTCCAGTTTGATGGACTTATCGTATTGCTCCTCCGTCAAGATCCCTTTCTCCAGAACGATCTGGCGGACGGTCTTCCCTTCCTTCAGGGCGGCTTTCACCACTTCCGCGGCCTTCTCATAGCCGATCACCGGGTTCAAGGCGGTGGCGACCTGGGTGCTTTGGTCGGCATAGCCGCGGCAACGCTTCTCCTCCGCCTTCACGCCCGAAACGCATTTTTCGTCGAAGGCCCGGAGCATATTCGTCAGGAGGGTGATCTCCTGGTTCAGGTTGTAGGCCAGGACCGGCATCATGACATTGAGTTCCATCTGTCCCGCCTGGGCCGCCATGGCCACCGTGTGGTCATGACCCAGGACCTGGTAACTGACCATGTTCAGGCATTCCGCCATCACCGGGTTGACCTTCCCCGGCATGATGGAGGACCCGGGCTGCATGACCGGCAGCAGGATCTCGCCGAAGCCGGTGGCGGGCCCGCTGGTCATGAGACGGAAGTCGTTGGCGATCCGGGTGAGGTCGATGGCCAGGTTCCGGTAGGCGTTCGAGAGGGACACGAAGGGCGACATGCTCTGCATGGCCTCGAAGAGATTCGGATGGGGGGTCAGTTTGAGCTTGGTCTGCTCGGAGAGGAGCTTGGCCATCCCCTTGCAGTAATCCTTGTGGGTGTTCAGTCCGGTCCCGACCGCCGATCCTCCGATCCCTAGTTCCAACAGGTCCTGGGAAGCGCGGTCGATGCGTCCGACATGACGCTCCAGGTTCTCCCCATAGGCGTTGAACTCCTGCCCAAGGGTCATCAGGGCCGCGTCCTGAAGATGGGTCCGGCCCGACTTATAGACCTTGCGGAATTCCTTCCCCTTCTGCCGGAAGGTGGCCGCCAGCTTCTTGAGGACCGGCAGGAAATCCCGGGTCAAAAGAAGCCCTGAAAGGCGGATGGCCGTGGGAATGACGTCATTGGTGGACTGGCCCATGTTGACCATATCGTTCGGGTGGATCAGCTTGTAGTCCCCGCGCTTGCCCCCCAGGATCTCGATGGCCCGGTTGGCCAACACCTCGTTGGTGTTCATGTTGTGGCTGGTCCCGGCCCCCGCCTGATAGACGTCCACCACGAAATGGTCCAACCACTGGTCCTTCACGAGGATCTCGTCGGCCGCCTTCACGATGGCCTCGGCCTTCTTTTTGTCCAGCATGCCGACCTTGGCGTGGAAACGGGCCGCCGCCTTCTTGATGTGGACCGTCGCCTGGATGAAGACCTTGTGGGGCTTGATCCCGCTGATGGGGAAATTCTGGACGGCCCGTTCGGCCTGGACGCCCCAAAGGGCCTCCTGGGGGACCTTCAACTCACCGATGGAATCATGCTCGACACGGTAGCTCACGACGCACCTCCTGGATTTTCGACGGCGAAAGAATTCCGTATTAAAAGGCCGGACCAAAAGCCGGACCATGACACAGGTCAACCTAGGACGAATGGCCGGGGCTCGAAGCCCCGATCGATCAAAGGTTTTGGGTGATGAACTGGAAAAGGGCTTGAGCGGCTTCTTCGGGGCCTTTCGTCTCGTATCCGGCGATCCCCAATCGGGTCCGGAGCTGTCCGACCTTCTTGCCGTCCTTCATCAGGGTCCCGATGAAGCGATCCGCCAGGACCTCGTGCTCCTTGCGCTTCTGCGGGGCGCCGAAAGGGTTGGCGAAATAGGTATGGACCAGGCCCTTTTCATCGGTGGTGCCTTTGGCCAAACGGGCCCCGTCGGAGAAGACCTTGTTGGCCTCCGCCGCATCGGCCGTGATCTGGAGGGCCGGATTGTCATCGGCCACATCATCGTAATTGTTGGCGTAAAGGAAAATATCCACCGGGTAGCCGGCGACCACGTG
This sequence comes from bacterium, assembly GCA_035549195.1. NCBI lineage: Bacteria > bacterium. The sequence continues at coordinate 13,845 of DASZRK010000051.1, read as the reverse complement.
CCGGTATTCGGTGATGGGCATCACCAGGCGGGCGTTCCCCAAATGGGGGTTCATGAAGACCGAACGGTCGATCTCGGTATAGGCATAGCCCGGGTGCAGGTCGTCCAGGCGGACGAAAGCCCCGATCTCGGTCCCCCGCCCGACCACTTTGCCGTCCGGCCCCATGGAAAGGGAGCCCATGTCGTCGAAGATGACGGTCAACTGCCGGATATATTTGTCGGCCAGGACCCGGAAGGCTTCCAGGGATTCGGATTTCCCCGCGCCCGAGTCCCCCACGATGACCACATTTGCGGTCTTGCCCGACTTCAGGTCGATCTTGGCCATGGCGCCATGGATGGGCAGGTTCCCCCGGCGGATCATGATGAGGTTATGGATGGTCAGGGCGGTCTTCTTGAAATATCCGAAGTAATCCACGTCGGGCATCTGGTAGGCCACGGCCCCCACCAGCACGTCGTTCGCCTGGTCCTCGTAATACCCCACCAATTGGTTGTCCATGAGGGCGGGGTCGACCCCGAACAGCATGATCCCGTCGGGCGGGCGGTTGGCGATCTCCTGGGCGCTCGCCAATTCGAAAAGGTTGGAAAGGCCGGCCGCGTGGGACAGGAAGTCCTTGTTGAAATAGATGAAGACCAGCAGTTCCCCGATCTTGGCCGGAAAGCAGAGCCAGCGGGAGGAGTCCAGCTTGACCTGGTCCATCGGGTTCTTCGAGAGCGGATTGAACTTGCCCTTCCGCTTGTTGACCTTGGTGTAATAGATGAGCGGCGGATAGATCAGGGACAGCCGGATGAAGGGGATGTTCTTGAGCTTGTGGTAGGCCTCGCCCGGGAATTTCCATTGGATCTTCTCGGCCAGGAGACCCACCCCCACCCCGGCGGGGATCTGGCGGTAGACCTTGAACCAGTCGCCGGACACATGGGCCGCGATATGCCGGTAGGTACCCAGGACCAGCATTTTGAACTCCTCGTTGGCCTGGATGAAGATCGGGTGGTATTCCTTCAGGTCGATCCCGCCGTCCTGCACATCCCGGTCGAAGATCACGAAGCGTTCCCGGCGGCGCCAATAGCTGTAAAGCTCCTCGACCAGGTCCTTGAGGACGACCGGGTCCATGTCCGCACAAGAAGTCTCCCCGATCGGCCGCCCCAGGAGCTCTTTCAGGAAGGAGGCCAATTTCACGGTGTCGTAGTCGGCGCCGGAGCGGAAGGGCTGTAGGCAACGCAGGATGGGGGAATCTTGGGCGGTCACCTTCTTGAGAAAATGCTTCAGGACCAGTTGGAACCCATCGCTGGAAAGCAGTTCTTCGGAGGTCCGGCAGAGGCCGGGATGGCCATAAAGAATGACCCGATCGTCCATGAAATCGTTCATTTCCATGGCGGGATTCGGATTACCCGGGATGGCCTCGGGTTTTTCGCCGGTCGGGATGGTTTTTTTCATGGATTCCGTTCCAAGTCCGCCGGAAAGGCGGGTCAGACCCTCGAAAATATGGAGCGGGAGACCGGATTCGAACCGGCGACGTCCACCTTGGAAGGGTGGCATTCTACCACTGAATTACTCCCGCGCCTTGGAGGGGAGAGTATAACCGAAAGCTTCGGATTTTCGGAATGCGGGGAAGAACGAAAAAAATGTGAATAAAAATGGTGGACAGGGCAGGATGTCGAACCGTGCTGACGCGCCCATAGGGGAACTTCCCCCTATGTACCCCTGACCCCTCTTGGGAAAACGACCGTTTTCCCAGACCCTTTCCCATCGGTTCGAATCCATTTTGATCCTGGAACGTTACGGGAAGGAACTGAATAAAAATGGTGGACAGGGCAGGATTCGAACCTGCGTAGGCCGGACGGCCGGCAGATTTACAGTCTGCTCCCATTGACCACTCGGGCACCTGTCCACTGGACCACATTAAAAGTGGAGCTGGCGACCGGGTTTGAACCGGTGACCTGCCGCTTACAAGGCGGCTGCTCTACCAGCTGAGCTACGCCAGCCCTGGGCAAGCTTGCACTTTTAAAAGGAAGGCGATTATAGGAATGGCCCCTGGGAGCGTCAAGAATCCTTTAGGCCGCCTTACCAATGGAACCCGCCCCCTTTGTTCGTTCCTGGGGCGTCGTTCGAGGGGTTATCCTCCAACCGGTCGGAGGGTCCTAGGTCGATCCCTTGAGAAAGGCCCTCACCCGCCGTTTGAGAAGCCGGGTCAGGGCTTGAACGAAAAAAGTCTTTTTCGGGGGAAAGTCCCATCCCATAGGACGACAGCGGCGGGTCCTTGGTCGGCAGGGCCATCCCCCATTTTCGTTGCCGCGCCACCTCGAACATGACCAACGCGGCCGCCACCGAGGCGTTCAGGGAGGACATCTTCCCGGACATGGGGATCTTCACCAGTTCGTCGCAGTTCTCCTTCACCAACCGGCGCAACCCCGTCCCTTCGTTGCCGATGATGATGGCGACCGGTTGTCGGAAATCATATTCATAGAAATTCTTCTTGGCTTCCCCGTCGGTCCCCACCACCCAGACATTGGCCTCTTTCAGGCTTCGGATGGTCTCGTTCAGGTTGGTCACCTTGACCGAGGGCAGATGTTCGGCGGCGCCCGCCGAGGCCTTGATGACCGTGGCGTTGACCTCGGCGGCCCGATGCTTGGGGATGACCACCCCATGGGCGCCCGCCGCGTCGGCGGAGCGGATGATGGCCCCCAGGTTCTGGGGATCCTCGATCTCATCCAAGAGGATGAGGAAGGCCGGTTCGTTCCTTTTCGCGGCCTGCTCCAGCAGGTCCTCGAGTTGGGCGTATTTGAAGTCTTCGGCGACGGCCACCACGCCCTGGTGGTGTTCATTACCCGCCAGGGTATCCAGGCGATGCCGCGTCTCGAGGTTCACCGGAATGCCCTTGGCCTTCGCGTGGGACTCAACCTGGTCCAGGATGGCGTCGCGGGAACCCTGCAAAAGATAAAGCCGGGTCACGGTCCGGTTTCCGGAACGGAGGGCTTCCAGGACGGGTTTTCGGCCGTAGATCTTCTCGCTCATGGGAGACCATCATACCTCAAAGAATCCCGGGAACCTTGTCCCTTCACTTCTTGGGAAGGATCCGGAAACCGCCGCCTTTGACGTCCTCGATGACGAAACCCATGGCCAGGACCTTGTCCCGGATGGCGTCAGCGCCCTTGAAGTCCTTGGCCGCTTTCAGTTCCACCCTTTGCCGGGCCAATTCCTCGACCTCGGCCGGGACGGTCTTTTTTTCCGAGGAAACGATCCCCAAGAGGCCGCCCAATCGGTTCAACTGGTCCATAGCCTCGCCCAAGAGGCTCTTGGCGCCCGCCGTGGGGCGGGGGGACTGGCTCAGGATCCGCCGGACATCCCGGGCCAGATCGAAAAGGACCGCCAAGGCCCGGGGCGTGTTGAAGTCATCGTCCATGGCTTCGCGGAACTTGCCCTCGACCGCGTCGATGGCCAGGCGCAACTCCAAAAGATCCATCGGCGCCTCCCCGTCGGGACAGGCCATGGCCTCCTCGACCCGCTGGAAGGTCTGTTGGAATTCCTCCCATCCGCGGGCCGCCGCCTCCAGGATGGGCCGGTCGTAATTGAGGCCGCTCCGGTAATGGGCGCTCAGGAAGAAATAGCGAAGGACCTCGGGGCGGAACTCGGCGAGGGCGTCCTTGGCCTTCCAGATATTTCCCAGGGACTTGCTCATCTTCTGGCCCGCGATCTCGATGAACCCGTTGTGGAGCCAATATTTCACGTAGGGCTTTTGGGTGAAAGCCTCGCATTGGGCGATCTCGTTCTCGTGATGGGGGAAGATCAGGTCGATGCCGCCCCCATGGATGTCGATGGAGTCCCCCAGGAGCTTGCGGACCATGGTGGAGCATTCGATGTGCCAACCGGGGCGCCCTTTGCCCCAGGGTGAATCCCATTGGGGTTCCCCGGGCTTGGAGGCCTTCCAAAGGACGAAATCGGTCGGGTTCTTCTTGGCCTCGTTCTTCTCGACCCGGGCCCCTTCCATAAGCTCCTCCAGGTTCTTTCCCGAAAGCCGGCCATAGGCCTTGAAGCTGGCGGAATCGAAGAGCACGTCCTTCCCCAGGTCCGTGGAAGGCACCGGATAGGCGTGGCCTTTTTCGACCAGGCCCTTCACCAATTCGATCATGTCCGGGATGAAATCGGTGGCCTTGGGGCAAAGATCGGCCTTTTGGACACCCAACCGCTCCATCACCTCGAAGAAGGCCCGGGTATAGGTTTCGGCCACCTCCTTGGCGTCCCGCTTCTCGTCGATGGCGTTCTTGATGATCTTGTCATCGATGTCGGTGACGTTGACCACATAGGTCAGGGAGTAGCCCGAAAAGAGCAGGTATTTGCGGATGACGTCGAAATTGACCTGGGAACGGGCGTTCCCGATATGGATGTCCCCATAGACCGTCGGGCCGCAAACATACATCTTCACCTTGGCCGGATCGAGGGGTTTGAACTCCTCTTTTTGGCCGGTCAGGGTATTGGTCATTCGGAGCAAGGGGACCTCGCGAAGCGGGGACTTAAGAAGCGTCGATTTTAAGGGCTATCTTTTTTTTGTGGCTACTTCTTTTTCTTGGGACGGGGCGCGTAGGACCCGGCATGGCGGGCCAGGTCCCGTTCCAAATGCTCCAAACGGCGCAGGACCGGGTCGGGCAACAGGTTGTGATCCAGCTCATGGCCGGCCAGCTTCTGGCCGCGCAACGTCACCACCCGTCCCGGCACACCCACCACCGTGGAATGGGGAGGTACGTTCTGGATGACCACCGCGTTGGCCCCCACCTTGGAGTATTCGCCCAATTCGATGGCGCCCAGGACCTTGGCCCCGGCGGCGACCACCACATGGTCCCTCAGGGTCGGATGGCGCTTTCCCTTCTCTTTGCCCGTCCCCCCCAGGGTCACACCCTGGAAAAGGGTGACATAATTCCCTATTTCGGTCGTCTCGCCGATCACGACCCCGAACCCATGGTCGATGAAGAAGCACTTGCCGATCCGGGCCCCCGGATGGATCTCGATACCGGTCAAGAACCGGGAGATCTGGGAGATGAGCCTCGGGAAAAAAGGTATCCGAACGGCCCAAAGGGCGTGGGCGACTCGGTGAAGGAACAAGGCGTAAACGCTTGGGTAAAGGGGGAGTTCCCAAACCCGGGCGGCCGGGTCCCGGTCAAGGATGGATTTGAAGTATTCGAACATTTAAAACCTCGCCCCGGATAAAAAATGAATGGCCACGATGGAAAGCATGGCAAAACCAAGGACCCTCAAAAAATTATTTACAAATGTCATTTCCTCATATTTTTTATAAATTCCAGGATCATTTTCATCTCTCTTTCGAAAGAAGATTTTAGGGGACGTAAAAAAACGGGGATTTAGAAGTAAACAAAATCCGATCAGCGCCAAAATGAAGTAAGAATTGTTTTCCATAAATCACCCAACCTTTTCGCCGGTCCATACACGAAGCCTCTTTAAGACCTCATCCTTACCCAACAAAGGTCCGATCTTCACCAATTCAGGCCCATCCTCTCGGCCGGTCAAAGCCAGCCGCAGGGGATGGTAAAGGGCCTTCCCCTTCACGCCCGACTTGGCCCCCACTTCCTTGACCGCCTTGCCGAAGTTGTCCCCGTTGAAATCCGAGATGGCGGCAAAGGCCTGATGATAGGCCTCCAACAACGGCTTCTGGGCCTTCATCTCCTCGGTCTGCTCATGGCTATAGCTCAACTCATCGGAAAAGAAAAAGAAGGTCTCTTTCACGATATCCGAAAGGCACCCCAGTCCCTTCCGGACGGTGTCCACCACACCCTTCAACCAATCGAATTTGGTGCGGGCCTGGTCACGCGTGATGTATTGGGCATCGGTCAGGTAAGGGAGGAGACTGCGGGTGAGGTCGTCCAGGGGGACATGGTTCAAGTACTGCTGTCCCATCCAGTGGAGTTTCTGTTGGTCGAAAATGGCCCCGCTCTTTCCCACATGGGTCAGGTCGAATTCCGCCGCCATCTGGTCCAAGGTCAGGATCTCCCCGCTCTTGGGCGCCCATCCCAACAGGGCCAGGTAATTGAGGAAGGCATCCGGGCGGTAACCCTTGGCCTTATAACTTTCCACGCTGGTCTCCCCGTGGCGTTTGGAGAGTTTCTGGCCGTCCGGCCCCTTGATGATGGAAAGATGGGCGAACTTCGGCGGGACGTATCCGAGGGCTTGGTAAAGGAGGATCTGTTTGGGGGTGTTCGAGAGATGGTCCTCCCCACGGACCACATGGGTGACCTTCATCAAGGCGTCGTCCACCACCACGGTGAAATTGTAGGTGGGGCTCTTGTCGGAGCGGGTCAGCACGAAATCCCCGATCTGGTCGTCCGGGAACCGCACTTCCCCCCGGACCTCGTCCTGGACCAGGATCTCGCCCGGCGGCACTATGAAGCGGAGGACCGAGGGCTTCCCCTCGGCGTCGAGTTTCTTGCGTTCCTCGGCGGTCAGCTTCTTGCACTTACCCCCGTATTTGGGCATATGGCCCCGGCCTAATTGGCGCTTCCGCTCCAATTCCAACTCTTCCTCGGTGCAATAGCAGGAATAGACCATCCCCTTGTCCTTCAGGCGTTGGAGATGTTCCTCATAAATGGAGGTCCGCTCGGACTGCTTGTAGGGCGCGTAAGGGCCCCCGACCCTCGGGCCTTCGTCCCACTTGAGGCCCAGCCAGGTCATGATCTCCATCAACTCCTCACAATGGGCCTCGGAAGAGCGCTCCTTGTCCGTATCCTCTACCCGCAGGATGAAAACCCCTTGGGTATGGCGGGCATAAAGCCAGTTATAAAGGGCCGTGCGGACGTTCCCCAGGTGGAGCGACCCGGTCGGGCTCGGCGCGAATCTCACTCGGACGGTCTCGGACATCCCTCAATTCCCCTCTTTCTTCAATAACACCACCGCTTGGACCGAGAGACCTTCCTCCCGTCCTTCAAAACCCATCCCTTCGGTGGTCTTGGCCTTCACGCTGACCCGGTCCGGACCCACTCCCAGGGCCTGGGAAAGTTTCCCCGCCATTTCGGCCAGATAGGGTGCCATTTTGGGCTTTTGGCAGACCAGGGTGGCGTCCAGGTTGCCGACGGACCAGCCTTTTTCCTTGGCCAAGCGGGCAGATTCCCGCACGAAGACCAGGCTGTCCATCCCTTTCCACTTGGGGTCCGAGTCCGGGAAATACTTCCCCATGTCCCCCAGGGCCGCGGCACCCAGGATGGCATCGCAGGCCGCGTGGCAAAGGGCGTCGGCGTCCGAATGACCCAACAATCCCTTTTCAAAAGGGATGGTCACGCCCCCAAGGACGAGGGACCTACCTTCCACGAAACGATGGGCGTCATAGCCGATGCCGACACGGATATCCAAGGGCCCTCTCCAAGAGTTGATGATCAGGCGACATTTATAGGGGAAAAACTCGAAAGGAGAAAGGGGGGCGCGGACAGAGGGGCCTTTTTACAGGACTGTCGGGCCCTTTAGTGGGAATATTCCCTGCTTTTTTCCCACCAGATCAGGTCCTTCACGTGGCGAAGGTCCTCCGGGGTCGTCACCTTGAAATTCAGGAGCCCCCCCTCGACGACCCGCACCTTGAAGCCGGAAGCTTCCACGACCGCCGCGTCATCGGTCATCCGCGAGGCCTTTTTGCCCAGCTTCTTGAAGGCCTTCAGGAGGACGGAAAGGCGGAACCCCTGGGGCGTCTGGACCGCCCGGATCTTGGAACGGTCGAGGGTCTTGGTGACCCTTTCCTTCTCCACCATCTTCAACGTGTCCTTGACCGGGATGGCCGGAATGACGGCCCCATGGGCCATTGCCCCGTCCAGGACCCGTTGGATCAAGAGGGGGCTGACCAGGGGACGGGCGGCATCGTGGATCAGAACATGGCGGACGCCCGGGGGGACCACTTCCAGCCCCAAGCGCACCGAGTCTTCGCGTTCCGGACCGCCCTTGGTGACGATCCCGGCCAGCTTCCAGCGATAGATGGCCTGGATGGCCTGCTCCATGAACTCCTCGCGGGTCACGATGATGACATAGGCCAAGCCGGGCACTTTGCCGAAGGCTTCCAGGCACATGTCCAGCATGGTCCGGCGGTGGTCCACATAAAGGAATGGTTTGGGAACGTTGCTCTTGAGGCGCGTGGATTGTCCGGCGGCGACGATGATGGCGGCCCAGGGTTGGTTGACGTTCTTTTTCATAGGTGCGCAGTCTAACAAAAAGGTGTCGTTTGTTCATCCTTGGCGGCCGATCTTCGTTCCATTTAACCGCCCGGTTGGTTAAACGGGACGAAAGTGCGAAGACCAAAAAAGATCCCGAGGAAAAGGATTACTTCCCGCGTCGAAAGCGCTCCCGGTGGACCCGGAGTTCCCGCAAAGCATCCTGGGCGATCCAACGGGCCGAAGGATCGCCCGACTTCAGGATGCGTTCCGCTTCAAGGATGGCCGCCCGGTTCAACCGGGCATTCCTTTTGCCGATCTGTCGAAGGGCCCAATTGACGGCTTTCTTGACGAAATTCCTTCCGTCGCCGGATCCCCGGCGTATGGCCGGAAAGAACGAGAGGAAAACCCTGTCGGGGGCCTGCTTATCGTGGACCGCCATCGCGGCCATCAACACGAACCCGGCCCTTTTCTCGAACTCCTTTTTTCGGCGGGTCCATTCCCGGATCTTCAAAAGGGCATAGGGGGTCCGGTCAAAGAGGTTCCCGCAAACCTGGTCGCAAAGGTCCCAGGAGTCGAACTCACGGACCCACCGCTCCATTTGGGCCGGCGTCACCCGGGAAGGTTCGTCGATGAAGGCGGCCAACATTCGGGCTTCATGGATCCCCGAATCCCATAACCGGAGGGCCAAAGGATGGTCCACGCCGATGTCCCGCGCTTTGTTTCGAAGCACGGGGATCGGGATGCCCAGGACTTCCCTTCCCCGGATGCCGAACCGGGCCATCCCCAGGATGTTCCGCCGGTTCTTCATGGCCTTCAACCCCCGGAGGATCGAGGCGCTGTCCAACTTCCGCCCCGTGGTGGTCAAGGATCCTGCCCTCCCGCTTTTTTCAGGACGATCCAACCGTTCTCATCGAATATTTTTTGATAGCCGTGCGACATCCGTTGTCGGGCCGACCCTTCGATCGGGTCGAAACCGTCGAAGGGCCAGGCCGGCAGGTCCCGGCAGGCGATGAAATAATCGCAATCCATCCCCAATTCGCTTTTAGCCATCATATAGATGGATTTCCGGTGGGAAAGATGGGGAACAATGGTGTCCTGGGCCAGGACCTTCGCGTCCGGGGGGACCAGGGCCAAGGCCTTGGGAGCCGTCTCGACCACGGGGTTCGAGCGGTAGAACTTGGCGCGGAAAAGGTCCCGGAGCGGGAAGATGGGGACCGTGGCCAGGTTCAGCACGAGCACCACCAGGGATGCGATCGGCACCAACTTCCCGGATCGTCCCTTCTCCCTCATGGCCAACCGGTAAAGGCCATCCACCCCTCCCATCATCAGGACGGGCGCGATCGTGGCGGAATAATGGTAGCCCATGGAATAGAGGTTCCCGGCGTTGGAAAGCATCCTTTCGGCCAAGAGCGGGATGGTCAATAACCCGACGGGGGAAAGGAAGGTCAGGAAACCGCAAGCGAGGAAGGAACAGAACATGGTCACGATCTTTTGGGGGTCGGAAAAAAGGACCTTCGGCACCAGGAGGGGATGGCGCAGGATCGTCCCGATGGATTCTCCAAGGGATCGGCCGAGATCCGGATAGACCCAATGGTTGTAGGATCGGGGGCTGGCCAGGTAAGGCAATACCACCGTCATCTCCAACAGGAACCCCACTACCCCAACAAAGAAGATCGCCGATCCCTTCTTCCACTCGCCCAATACCAGCAGATAGACACCGAAGAAGGCCACCAAAAGCCCGAGGTCTTCCTTGACGAACAGGAGCATGACCAGGCAAAAGAACGCCCATCCCCAACGCTTCAGGTCGATGAAGTCGATGGCAAAGGCGATGAACGGTACCGCCAGCAACAGGTCGTGGAAATCATAGGAAAGACCGCTTTGAATGCCCCAGAAAACCAGATAAGCGGCGGTCCATTGATAGGCGGGGGTCCTTCCCAAACGCCTCCTTGCGAAGCGAAAGACCGCCAGCCCGCCAATGGCCACCGCCAGGGACTGGGCCAGGAAAAGGGCTTCGGGTCCCGGCAGGAACCAATAAAGGGGCCCCAAAAGCATCAGGATGGGGTCGAAATGATCGCCCAAGGCATTGTCGAAGCCCATCAGGGTGCTGGTGGGATGGAGGAACCGGCTGTATTCCCAAATGACCTGGTCATGGATCCCCAGATCGAACCCGCCTGTCTGGAAACGCCATTGGCGGACGCAAGAAAGAAGGGTGTAAACAGCGGTCATCAGGATCAAAAGGACCGCCAGAGGCCGTTCCTCCCGGACCAAGGAAAGGACCGAGCTTTCCTTCCAATTTTTCGGAGCTTGGGTCACCGGGCCACCAGGATACCGATGGCTTCCGAGAGGGTCTTCACTCCCAATATTTCCATGGGAGCATCCGGCAACAAGGACACCGCCTTGAGATTGCCATGGGGAATGACCGCCTGTTTGAACCCCAAGCGCGCGGCCTCGGCCAAGCGGGCCCCGATCTGGGAAACGGAGCGCACTTCGCCCGAAAGTCCCAACTCGCCCAGCACCAGCGTATCGGCACCCACGGAACATTCCCGGAAAGAAGAGGCGATGGCCGTCGCCACGCTCAGGTCGATGGAGGGTTCCATCACCCGGATGCCCCCAGCCAGGTTCAGGAAAACGTCCTGGGAGGACACCGCCATCCCCAGGCGCTTCTCCAGGATGGCCAGGATCAGGGCCAGGCGGTTGGGATCGATACCGGTCGATCGGCGTTGGGGCATGCCGAAGTTGGTGGGACTCACCAGGGCCTGGACCTCCAGGAGAAGGGGCCTCGTCCCCTCCAAACTGGCCGTGATGACGGATCCCGAGCTATGGACCGAGTGGGCCTCCAGGAAGGCCTTGGAGGCGTCGGCCACCTCTTCCAACCCGTTCTCCCGCATCTCGAAGATGCCGATCTCCTGGGTGCTCCCGAAGCGGTTCTTGACCGCCCTCAAAAGGCGGTAATGGCGCTGCAGGTCCCCCTCGAAATAGAGCACCGCGTCCACCATATGTTCGAGCACCATCGGGCCCGCCACGCTCCCCTCCTTGGTCACATGGCCGATGAGGAACATGGGGAGCTTTTCCCGCTTGGCCAGGTAGGTCAGGCGGGCCGCCGCCTCCCGCACCTGGGAGACGCTGCCGGGGGCCGAGGTGATATCGGCCAGGAAAAGGGTCTGGATGGAGTCGATGACGGTCAAAAGGGGCCGGGTCTTCTGGACCTGGTCCAGGATGGCCTTCACGTCGGTCTCCGGGAAGATATAGAGGTTGTTGGAACGGATGCCCAGCCGCTCGGCCCGGAGCTTGATCTGTTGGGCCGACTCCTCACCGGTCACATAAAGACACTTGCCCTGGCCCGGTTGAAGGCCGCGCTCCTTGGCCAGGCGGTCCACCACCTGGAGCAGGAGGGTGGACTTTCCGATGCCCGGGTCCCCGCCGATGAGGACCGTCTCCCCCGGCACGATCCCCCCGCCCAACACCCGGTCGAATTCGCCCAAACGGGTCTTGAGCCGGAACCCCTCTTCCATTTCGATCTCGTCCAGCGGCAGGGGCAGATTGGCTTCACCGCTTTGGGCCAGATGCCTTCCCCGCTCCTCCGCCCCCGCCTTTTCGACCATCTCCTCCACGAAGCTGTTCCACTGGCCGCAGGCGTTGCACTTGCCCTGCCATTTGGGGCTCTTGGACCCGCAGTTCTGGCAGATGAATTGGGTCTTGGTCTTAGCCACGAAAAAACCTCTTTCGAACCACAGAGGGCACAGAGATCACGGAGAAGATCATAGAATCACCCTTTTGATCCCGTCCTTCAGTAAACGAACATTGAAATTCAACAAAAGACCGACCCGATCTCCGGTCAACTTTAAATAGGTCATAAGCTGAGCCTCATGGATGGGGAGTATTTCATCCACCGTCTTCAACTCGATCACTAAACAGTCCTCAACATAAAGATCCAGCCGGAAGCCCGCCTCGATCTTCCGTCCCTTATAAAAGACGGGCAAGGATTCTTGCCGCAATACCTTAAGGCCCTTCTCCTTCAGCTCCTCGAACAAGCAAGCTTCATAGACGCTTTCCAATAACCCGGGCCCCAAAGCACGATGGACTTCCATCGCAGCATCGATGACTTTTCCCGATACGATATTGGTCTCATCAATGGATATCGTCTTCATCTTTCTCCGTGCTCTCCGTGCCCTCTGTGGTTCAACAGCTTTTAATTGAACCTTTCTTCGAGGCCTATTTGGTAGGGGAACGCCACCGGATTGGGGAAATTGCCGGTGACCCCCATCACCTCGAAGAAGAACCCGCCGTAATTCACATCGAACCCCAGTCCCCCGTAGGTCCAATCGGTCCCGGACCAATCGCCGGAACTCCACAGGGAAAATCCGTTCGATCCCCCCGCGGTATGGACGGTCCCGCCCACCAGGGAAAAGTCCACCAGGACTTTTTCGTTGTCCACCGCCTTCCAGGACAGGTCGGCCTGGAGCCCATGCACGCCGCTCCAATAAGCCCCCGAAAGCTTCAGGCCGAAGTCATCGAGATAATAACCCGCCACCAAATTCACGACCGAAGGGGTCCCATAGGTCAGGCCCAGCACGGGATAGGTCTTGAGCGATTCCTTGGGGGCTTCGGCCGCGTCGAAATGCGCGACCTGGTCCTTCCCGATGCGGACCTGGACCCCGTTCTCGATCTCCATGAGGTAATCGGTGGCGGTCTCTTCCAGGACCTTGCCCTTGAAACGCTGGCCGTCGTTGGTCAGGATCTCGGCGGCCCGAAGGACACCCGCCGTTCCCAACCATAAAGCCACGAGGAAGATCACCCGACGAACGGACCTGTTCATGAAAACCACTCCTTGGCCGAAAATATACACCTGTATACCACCTTCGGCAAATAAAAAGGCCCCCGAACCGGGGGCCTTTTTCGCACACCGATCAATGCTTGTACTTCTCCATCATTTTCAGGATGTCCTCTTTCGAGGGTTTCTTTCCGTCCTTGCCACCCATCATGCCGCTCATGTCGGGCATATCCATTTTTTTATAGCCCGCCGGGACCTCGAAAAGACCGGAATCGAGCGACTTCTTATCGACCTTGGTCGCCACCATGGTCATCGTCTTGTGGTCCTTCAAGTTCGTATCCACTTCCAAGGGGAACACACCCTTGTCTTTGAAGGCCTTCGTCCAATCGTCCTCTTTGGATGCTCCGCCCTGGCTATTGCCCATGCCCATGAAGGTTCCCAGGCCCTTGGCGCCCCAGAAGTCGACCTTGCTGTTCTTCCCTTCGTAGATCCAATGCTCACAGGTATAACCCAAGATGTTCTTGGTGCCGGAGGCCTTGCTGACCTTTCCCTCGGGGGCATGCTTGGAAGCGGTCTTCGCGGCCTGGTCGATGCTGTGGACCATGTACATCTTCTGTTTATGCATGAGGGTCGTGATCTTCTTCCCCCCCATGTCCATGATGGACGAAGTGTCGTTCCCGCCATGGCTCATATTGATGCGGATCTTCTTGCCCTTGATCATGTACTCGGTGTCCATCTGCTTGTTGTCGCTCATGGTGATGTGGTAATCCACCACGCCCTCGAAATCGGCCCGGGCCACGCCCACGCCGGCCACTAAGACCAATCCGGCCAAAACCTTGGCGAAGTTCCTCATAAAAAAGCCTCCTGGATCATTTAATGCGTCGGGCAGTCATTTTAACGGGAGCCCAGGCCCGGACAACAAAAAAGCCCCGGGGATCCCCG